>DASPZC010000378.1:0-3628 GCA_035636455.1 Xanthobacteraceae bacterium | reverse complement strand
AGCGAATAGCGAGTAGCGAGTAGCGAGTAGAACAAAAACCCTCATCCTGAGGAGCCCGAGCAAAGCGAGGGCGTCTCGAAGGATGGACACGATCGCGTTCTTATCCATCCTTCGAGACGGCCGCACGCAAGTCGGCTGTAGCCGACTTGCGCATCATGATGCCGATCTCGGGTAAACCCGAGATCGGTGCGGCCTCCTCAGGATGAGGGTAGTGTTCTATTCCCTATTCGCCCTTGAGAGGCATCCATGCGCATCACTGACATCCGCGAAGCTGCGTTTCCGCTGCGCTCGCAACTGCGCAATTCGAGCTTCGATTTCTCCGAGATGACGACCTCGATCGTCGCCGTGCTTACGGACGTATTGCGCGACGGCAAGCCGGTCGTCGGCTTCGCGTTCAATTCGACCGGGCGCTACGCCTGCGGGGCGCAGATGCGCGCGCGGTTCATTCCGCGCATCCTCAACGCCGATCCGCGATCGCTGCTCGACCATACGGGCGCCAATCTCGATCCGGAAAAAATCCTTGCCTGCATGATGCAGCGGGAGAAGTCCGGCGGCCACAGCGAGCGCTCGATCCCGATCGGCACGATCGAGGTCGCGGTCTGGGACGCCGTGGCGAAAATCGCCGAGAAGCCGCTGCATCGGCTGCTGGCCGAGCGCTTCAACGGCGGCGCGCAGGCCGGCAAGGCGTTCTGTTATGTGGGCGGCGGGTGGTACTGGCCGGGGCAGACCGTGCGCGACCTCAAGGAGGAGATGCGCCGCCATCTCGACGCCGGCTACACGATGGTGAAGATGAAGGTCGGCGGGCTGCCGCTCGATGAGGATGTGCGCCGCGTCGAGGCGGTGATCGAGGTGGTGGGCGCGGGCGGCGCGGTTGCGGTCGATGCCAATTCCAAGTTCGACCGCGCCGAGGCGCTGGCTTATGCCAAGGCGCTGGCCCCGTTCGGGCTGCGCTGGTTCGAGGAGCCGTGCGACCCGCTCGATTACGCACTGCTGGCGGACATCGCCTCGGTCTACGCGCCGCCGCTCGCCACCGGCGAGAACCTCTTTTCGACCCAGGACGTGGAGAACCTCGCGCGGTTCGGCGGCTTGCGGCCCGACCGCGACGTGATCCAGGTGGATCCGCCGCAGGCCTACGGCATCGCCCAATACGCCCGCACCATCGCCATGCTCGAGCGGCGCGGCTGGTCGCGCAACTCGCTGTTTCCGCATGGCGGCAACCAGATGTCGCTCGCCATCGCCGGCGGCTTCGGCCTCGGGGGCGCGGAATCCTATCCGGGGGTGTTCGGCGACTTCGGCGGCTTTGCCGACGATGCCGAACTCGTCGGCGGGTATCTTGCGCTGTCCGACCGGCCGGGCATCGGGTTCGAGGGGCAATCGGCGCTTTATCGGCTGATGCGGCAGGTGGCCGGCATCTGATCGCGTTTTCTTTCTGAACGTTCGTTCAATTTGCGCCCGCCCGCGCAAAGCGCCGGCGGGGCCGAGCCGCAGCAGGAACAATGCTCCATCGACGGCGTTCTTCCGCCAGGCACGCGGGGAACCCCTGCAGAGGAGATTTCTGATGAGGAAGACGTGGTTGGCAACGGCCGCGGCTGCTGCCCTGGTCGCGGGCATGGGCCTCGCCGCCGCCCAAGGCATGAAGGAGGGCGGCTCGACCGGCGGCTCTTCCGGCGGCACCCAGAGCCAAAGCCAAGCCGGCGCCGCCGAGAAGGGCAAGGGCGGCGCCATGGGCCAGAAGTCGGAGATGAAGGGCCAGCGTGGCGAGGAGAAAGGCGAACGGGCCGGCCAAAAATCCGAGATGAAGGGCCAGCGCGGCGAAGAGAAGACCGGCCAGCGTCCCGAGCAGAAGGCGCCGGAACAGAAGGCCGGCCAGCAAAAGGCCCTGGACCAGAAGACCGGCCAGCAGAAAGCGCCGGACCAGAAGACCGGTCAGCATCCGGAGCAGAAGGCTCCGGAACAGAAGGCTGGCCAGCAAAAGGCGCTGGACCAGAAGACCGGTCAGCAGAAAGCCCCGGACCAGAAGACCGGCCAGCGTCCGGAGCAGAAGCAGGAGCGGACCGGCCAGCGGCCCGAGCAAAAGGGCCAGCAGCCCGGCCAGACCCAGCAGCCGGGCATGCAGCCCGGCCAGCAGACCCAGCAGCCGTCGGGCAGCCAGTCGACCACTGGCAGCCAGTCGACCACGGGCAGCCAGTCGACCACGTCGACCAGCACGCGCATCAACGAGGTCAGGTCGGTAACGCTCACGTCCGAGCAGAGGACCCGCATGCACGAGGTGATCGTACGCGACCGGTCGGCCCGGCTGGACCGCGTCGACTTCTCGATCTCGGTCGGTGTGCGGGTTCCGCGCACCGTGCACGTTGTCCGGGTGTCGGACGAGATCATCAGGATTGTCCCGCAATATCGGGGCTTCCTGTACATCGTCGTGCGGGACGAGCTGTTGATCATCGATCCGGACACGTACGAGATCGTGGCGGTCGTTCCGGTGTGATGTCGCGTCTGTCGTTGCGTCAGGCGTCCGATGCGGCCCCGGAGGAGACTCCGGGGCCGCGGCTTTCATGCCTCCTCTTTCAGGGAGGGAGTCTCAGATCAGCCCGTTGCGCACCGCGATCGCCACCGCTTGCGCCCCGCTCGCCGCGTGCAGCTTGCGCCGGATCGTCGCCATGTGCTCGTCCACGGTTCTTTTCGTGATGCCGAGAATGACGGCGATCTCGCGCGCCGCCTTGCCGCGCGCGACCCAGGTCAGCACTTCCCGCTCGCGCGGGGTGAGTTCGTCGGAGCTTGCGCGAGAAGGCTGGTTCATGGGGCCAGGCCACATGTAGCGATGGTAGTAGCGTCGACCGTATTACAACTGATCGGGGAATACAACGTTCGGTAAAATATAACCTCGACGCACGCGCTCCCGACTTGCCGCCGCGGTTTCGATCGTGCCGCGATCCCCCCGACCGCGGCCATCCGATTTGCCCCGGACCGTGGCGCAAAAGTCACAGATTCCGCGCCCTTGCGTGCTATACCAAGCCGTTGAGTGAGGGGGCTCTTATGAAAAAGCTGCTGCTCGCAAGCGTGACGATGGGTGCCTTGGCAATTGGCGCGCCGGCCGGCGCCGCCGATCTTCCGCCACCGGTCTACAAGGCGCCGGTCGTGGCGCCCGCCGTATTCAGCTGGACCGGCTTCTACATCGGCGGCAACCTCGGCTACAGCTGGGGCCGCGCCCAGACCGACTTCAGCGAGGCCACCGGCGTCACCACCACGACCCAGGTCTTCAGGACCGCAGGGCCGGACCTGATCTCGACAGTCACGACGACCTTGCCGCCGGTGGCGGCAGCCGGAAGCGCGCGCGCCGACCTCAACGGCGTGCTCGGCGGCGGCCAGATCGGCTACAACTGGCAGAGCGGCTCGTTCGTGTTCGGCCTCGAGGCCGACATCCAGGGGACCGGCGAGCGCGGCGATTCGACCATCTGCATCACCGCCGGGTGTCCGGTCGGCGGCATATTCGGCAGCGCAAGCTACAAGCTTCCCTGGTTCGCCACGGTGCGCGGCCGCGTCGGCGTCACGGTCGCGCCGACCTGGCTGTTGTATGTGACGGGCGGCCTGGCGGTCGCCGAGGTGGAAAGCAGTTTTACGGGCGGGCTCA
>DASPZC010000377.1:0-5902 GCA_035636455.1 Xanthobacteraceae bacterium | reverse complement strand
GACGGCCTTCGCATAGCCGACGCTTCGCGTCGGCGTTCTTAGGCGCTAAGCACGGCGGCCGAAGGCCGCCTATGCGACCTCTCCCCGCAAGCGGGGAGAGGTGAAAAGGAAACCCCAGCGCCGCGCATGCGTTATCGGGGCAGGCGAGGGAGTGGTCATGGCCAAGAAGCGGATCGGCATTCTCACCGGCGGCGGCGACGTCCCCGGCCTCAACGCGGTGATCAAGAGCGTCACCTATCGCGGCAGCGAGAACGACATCGAGGTCGTCGGGCTGCGGCGCGGCTGGGAGGCGCTCACGCATCTCAACGTCGCGGACCCGGCCAGCCGGTCGCACTACGTCATTCCGCTCGACCGCGAGAGCACCCGCACCATCGACCGGCGCGGCGGCACCGTGCTGCACTCGAGCCGCACCAATCCGTCGAAGATGCGCAAGCTGCCCGACCACCTCGCCGGCACGGACTTTCCGACTGCCGCGAGCAACAAGGCCGGCGCCGACGGCAAGACGTGGGACCTGAGCAAGCAGGTGCTGGCGAACCTCTCCGCGCTCGGCATCGAGCACCTGATCGCCATCGGCGGCGACGACACGCTCAGCTACGCGGCCAAGCTCGACGCGCTCGGCGTCAAGGTCATCGCCATCCCCAAGACGATGGACAACGACGTGCGCAACACCGAATACTGCATCGGCTTCTCGACCGCGATCACCCGCGCCAGCGACGCCATCCAGCGCCAGCGCACCACGGTCGGCTCGCACGAGCGCATCGGGATTTTCCGCGTGTTCGGCCGCGACGCCGGGTTCACCGCGCTCTACACCGCGTACGCCACCTCGATCCGCTGCCTCATCCCGGAGCACAAGGCCAATCTCGACCGCCTCGTCGCGCTGCTGCTCGAGGACAAGCGCGGCAACCCGAGCAATTACGCGCTGATCATCCTCAGCGAGGGCGCCAAGTGGGAGGGCTTCGAGCTCAACGAATACGGCGAGGCCGACGCCTACGGCCACCGCAAGAAGGCCAACGTGGGCGAGGCGCTGGCCGACGAGATCAAGCGGCGCAGCGGCGAGGAGACGATCGTCTCCGACCTCACCTACGACCTGCGCTCGGGCGACCCCGATTTCATCGACAAGCTGGTGGCCCTGACCTTCGGCAACATGGCATACGACGCCATGCTGGACGGCAAGAGCGGCCTGATGTCGGCGCTGGTGGACGGCCGCTACGACCTGGTGCCGATCCCCGACCCCAAGCTCGGGCCGCGCAAGCTCGACGTCGCCACCACCTACAGCACCGAGCGCTACCGCCCCATCTACGCCAACAAGCGCGGCCTGCCGATCTTTTTGAACCGCGCGTCGTAAGTGCTTCACCTCTCCCCGCTTGCGGGGAGAGGTCGACGCGCGAAGCGCGTCGGGTGAGGGGGCGTCTGAGGAAACCGCGCATTCACAGAGGCCCCCTCACCCCAACCCTCTCCCCGCAAGCGGGGAGAGGGAGCCCGCACTAACCTACAACACAATCCGCCGGCCTTCCTCGGCCGACCAGTAGCCGGCGTAGGTGACCTGCATGGTCTGCGCGGCGAGCGCGAGGTCGGCGCGCGGCTGGCGGCCGAGCGACACGCATTCCATGAAGTCCTGGATTTCCTGGAGGTAGCCGCGCGTCCATTCCTCCTCCAGGCAGACGAACTGCCAGCCGGTCTTGCGATCGACCTTCTCGGTGATGTAGACGCCGGCGAGCTTCTGCTCGTCGGTCATGTAGGTCGTCAGGTGATTGTTGGGCGTGATGTTGGCGTAGAGCGCGCCGCCGCTCGTGTAGGTCTCGATGAGATTGCGCACGCCGCCCAGGATCATGTCGCCGGAGAAGATCGTGGCCTTGGTGCCGTCCGAGAAAGTCAACGTCAGCGTGGCCCAGTCTTCCACGTCGACCGGGTTGGACTTGATGAAGGCGCGTTCCTGCGGCGGCAAAGAGGCCACGACGTTGCCCACGTCGGCCGTGACCGCGGACACGGAAATCCGTTCGCCGCGCGAGCGCGCCTCCACCTGCTTGAGATAGAGCGCGGTCGAGAGCGGATGGCAGCCCATGCGGATGAGCGAGCCGCCGCCCGTCATCGACCACTGGGCGGCGTGGGCGGCGTGCGATCCGCTGTGGCTCTCGTCCGCCTTCATGAACAGGATCTTGTCGCGGGTGGCCTCCAGCATCTCGACGGTCTTCGCCACCGCCGGCGCATAGACCCAGTCTTCCGCATACATGAAGAGCCGGCCGCTGGATTTGATCGCCGCGCAGGTCTTGTCCATCTCCTCCATGACGCGCTGGTACATGAGCGATTTCGCCACGTGCTTGCCGACCGGCGCCGTGTCGCCGTCGCGCCCGAAATATCCGGTGAAGGGTTTCTCGCAGATCACGTGCTTTCCCGCCTGCACCGCCTCGACGATCATCGGCGCGTGCAAGGCGGGCGGCGTGCAGATGTCGACGACGTCGATGTCCTGGTCGGCCAGCAGGGTGCGGAAATCGCGATAGGTGGCGCGGATGTGGTGCTTGTTGGCGAACTCGACGACGTGATCGCCGCGCGCCGCCACCGCCGTCACCTGCGCGTCCAATCCGTAGACGCGCCGGTAGGCGTATATGTGCAGCTCGGCGACAAAGCCCGCTCCGACGAGCCCCACTCTCACTGTTGCCATCACCGCGCTCCCGGGTCGTCGATCATGCTGACATGGGCGGCGACCACGTGCCAGCCGTCGGCGAAGCGGACCCAGGTCTGCATCTGGCGGCCGAGCTTGCCGGGGACGCGGTGGAACAGGGTGGAGGCGACGGCGAAGTCGCGCCCGTAGGCGGTGATGACGGTGCGCGAGAGGGCGCGGGCCAAGCCGGCCGGCGAGCGCGCCGCGCGGAACGACGCGATCTCGCGATGGCCGTAGAGATTTTCGTGGATGCCGTAGCGGATTGTGCGCGCATCGTCGTGGAAGAGGGCTTCGAGCGCGGCGACGTCATTCGCCATCAGGACGCGTTCGTAGCGCGCGAACGCCGCCGTCACCTCGGCCACCACGTCGGGCAGGTCGATGTCCATGGGGGCTTCCTCGATAAGAGCGAATAGCGAATGGCGAATAGCGAATAGAAAGAGAAGCGCGCCCGCTTCACTATTCGCTATTCGCTATTCACTTTTCGGCCGCGGCGCGGCGACGGCGCCGGCCTGCTCGAGCGCGTGGGCGATGCGCAGCGCCACGTCCTCGCGCCACGGCGCGGCGATGATCTGGACGCCGATCGGCAGCGGCTTGAGCGGCACCGGCACCGCCACCACCGGCAGGCCGATGAACGAGATCGGCTGGGTGAAGATCCCGAGATTGGCGCGCACCGGCAGCGTCACGCCGTCGAGCACGAAGGTCTGCTGGCCGATCGCCGGCGCGGTGCACGGCGTTGCCGGCGCCAGGATGGCGTCGACCGTCTCGAACAGCGCGAGCACGCGCTCCCGATACCAGCGGCGAAATTTCTGTGCCTTGTCGACGAGGGTTGCCGGCACCATGGCGCCGGCGATCAGCCGGTCGCGCACCGCCGGATCGTAGTCGCGGGCGCGGGTGCGCAGCCGGCCGAGATGCACGCTCGCGCCTTCCGCCGTGGTGATCACATAAGCCGCCGCGCGGGCGCGCTGCGCCTCGGGCAGCTCGATCTCGCGCGTTGCGCCGAGCGCCTTCGCCACCCCGTCCACCGCCGCGAATGCCTCCGGAAAGGCGCCGCGGCGGAAATAGCCGCCGGCGACCGCGATGCGCAGGCCGGTTGTGCCGCGGCCGAGCGCCGGCAGCGCCGGCTCGGCCGGGCGATCCGCGCAGACCGGATCGTCCGGGTCGTGCCCCTGCATGGCGTCGTAGGCGAGGGCGAGGTCGGCGGCGGTGCGCGCGAGCGGCCCGACGTGGTCGAGGCTCGACACGAACGGAAAGGTGCGCGCGCGCGACAGGCGGCCGTAGGTCGGCTTGAGGCCGAACAGGCCGCACAGCGAGGCGGGCACGCGGATCGAGCCGTTGGTGTCGGAGCCGAGCGCGAGCGGCACGAGCCCGCCGGCGACCGCCGCGCCCGAGCCGCCCGAGGAGCCGCCGGTCATGCGCGCCACGTCGTGCGGATTGCGCGACGGGCCGTCGTGGATGTTCTCGCCGGTGAAGTCGTAGGCGTATTCCCCCATGTTGAGCGCGCCGACCAGCACGGCGCCGGCGGCTTCGAGCCGCGCGATCAAGGTGGCGTCGCGCGCGGCGGGGGCGCGCTCGCGGTTGATCTTCGATCCGGCGAGCGTCGGCAGGCCTTCGACGTCGAACAGGTTCTTCACCGCGAACGGCACGCCGGCGAGCGGGCCGGGCGGGTCTCCCTTGGTGCATGCCAGATCGACCGCGCGCGCCCGGGCACGCGCGCGCTCCGCCACCACCGCCGTGAAGGCATTGATCGCGCGATCGTGCGCTCCGATGCGCGCGAGCGCCGTCTCGACGATCGCCGCGGCGCTCGTTTCGCCGCGCGCCACCGCGCCGGCAATCTCGCGCGCCGAAGCCCAGGCATCGATGCCCATGCGGTTCAGGCCTTGAACACCGGCGCCGGCTCCGCCTCGTCGGGCAGCGCGAACTCGGTCACCTGCGCGGCGAGGCGCAGCGTGACCTCCAGATTGGCGCGGATCGCCGGCTTCCACGCAGGATCGATCGGAAGCGCGAGCGCGTGCCCGGCGGCGTCGATGTAGGCGTCAAGCGGATCGGCCATGAGTGTTTTCCGGGACGTGCCCCGGATGCAGTGCAGAGCGAAGCGGTGCACTGCTGATCCGGGGCCCATCTACATTATGGACCCCGGGTCAGCAGCGCAGCATTTCATGCTGCGCTGCGCCCGGGGAACGCGCCACCGTATCATATCTCGGCGAAGTGGCAGGCAACCTCGCGGTCGGGGGCGAGCCGGCGCAGCGCCGGCATGGCGGCCGTGCAGGCGCCGGCGCCCTTGGGGCAGCGGCCGTAGAAGCGGCAGACGTTGGGGTCGGGATCGATCGGACTCATCGGCTCGCCGGTCAGGCGCAAGCGCGCGATCCCGTTGCCGTCGAGCCGCGGCACCGCGGCGACGAGCGCCTTGGTGTAGGGATGGAGCGGCCGGTCGAACACCGCGCGCGCGGGACCTGCCTCGACGATCTTGCCGAGATACATCACCAGCACGCGGTCGCACAGCAGGCGCACCACGCTGAGATCGTGCGAGACGAACAGATAGCTCATGCCCAGCTCGGCCTTGAGCCGCTGCAGCAGTTTGAGGATCACCACCTGGACCGAGACGTCGAGCGCCGCCGTCGGCTCGTCGAGCACGAGCAGCTCGGGCTCGACCGCGATGGCGCGGGCGATGCCGACGCGGGCGCGCTGGCCGCCCGAAAGCTGATGCGGGAAGCGCTCCAGCAATTCGAGCGGCAGCCCGCACTGGCGCGCGGCCTGCTCGACTTTGGCGGCGAGCGCTTTCCCCCGTAGATGTTTGAGTCGCCGCAGCGGATCGGCGATGGCGTCGAACGCGGTGAAGCGCGGATTGATGCTCTCGCCCGCGTCCTGAAACACCATCTGGATGCGGGCGCGGTCGCGATCCCGGGCAAAGTCGCGCGCGGCGGTGAGCGACAGGTCGCGATTGACGAAGCGGACGCCGCCGGAGGTCGGATCGATCAGGCGGGTGAGCGCGCGCACCAGGGTCGACTTGCCGCAGCCGGACTCGCCGACGAGGCCGACCGTCTCGCCTTTCGCGATCACGAAGCTCACGTCGTCGACCGCGTGCACGTGCGACACGCGATCGGCGCCGCCGGTGAAGCGTCGGCGCAGCGCCTGCAACGCGCCGCCCGCCTGCTTCACCGGGAAGCGCTTGGTCAGCTCGGCGATATCGAGCAGCGCGGTCATAGCGGCCCTTTCTTCACCTCTCCCCGCTTGCGGGGAGAGGTC
>DASPZC010000376.1:0-13233 GCA_035636455.1 Xanthobacteraceae bacterium | reverse complement strand
ATACGTTACCCGCGTCAAATCCGGCGGGCTCAATCCGCGCGCGACAATCAAGGTCGAGCGCACCGCCGCGGCGACCGCGCTGGTCGACGGCGACAACGGGTTCGGGCACCTGGTGATGCGCCGCGCGGCCGAGACCGCGGTTGAGTTGGCGCGCGAGGCGGGCGTCGCGTGGGTGGGCGCGCGCCGCTCGAACCATGCCGGGCCCGCCGGCCTCTATGCCGAGATGCCGGTCAAGCACGGCATGATCGGCCTCTACTCCGCGGTGGCGAGCGCCAACCACATGGCGGTGTGGGGCGGCGCCGAGACCCTGCTCGGCACCAACCCGCTCGCCGTCGGCATCCCGGCCGGCGACGGCCCGCCGCTGGTGCTCGACATGGCGACCACCGTCGTGTCCTACGGCACGGTGAAGAAATACGCGCTGCAGGGCCGCGAGATGCCGGAGGGCTGGTTCGTCAACCGCCGCGACGGCACGCCGCTCACCGATCCGCGCCGCAGCGCCGACGGGCTGCTGCTGCCGATCGGCGGCTACAAGGGCAGCGCCCTGGCGTTGATCCTCGGCCTGCTCGGCGGCCCGCTCAACGGCGCCGCCTTCGGCCGCGACGTCGTCGACTTCAACGCCGACCAGACGAGCGAGACCAACACCGGGCATTTCATCGTCGCCATCGACATCGCCCGCTTCGTGCCGCCCGCGACGTTCACGGCCGAGGTCGATCGCCACCTGCGCGACCTGCGCGCGTCGGAACGCCTGCCCGGCTTCGACGCCATCCGGCTGCCCGGCGACCGGCGCGCCCACTGCAAGGCCGAGCGCACCCGCGACGGCGTGCCCGTGCCGCGGGCGTTGCTCGATCAACTCGACAAGGTGGCGCAGGAGCTGAAGCTGGAGCCGGTGCTACATCGACATTCCCCCGATGCGGCGCAGCGCGGAGCGTAGCGTAGCGGTGCAACGCTGATCCGGGGCCCACATCGCATTCGTCGCCGAGCGTAGTCCGCGACGAATGCGCAGAAATGGACCCCGGGTCTGCAGCGCATCACGGAGCCTGTCCTCGGGCCGCGCGTAGCGCGGACCCGCGGATGCTGCGCTGCGCCCGGGGAACGCAGCCCCGACTGCAAGGCCCATGCCGTTTGCCGGTTTGACGCTCATGCCGCCACTCGCGGCGTTCGCTCAAGGTGAACGGCGAGTAAACAAATAATACCTCGGCTGCGCCCGGAAGCTCCTTCCCTAAAGCTTGAGTCGAGCCGTTATCCGTTTGCTCAGCATATCCGCAGCCCGTCGCGGACTTCCGCACGGTTAAGGCCTACTTTACGGCGCCGTTTTGGCGCCGCGTGGTTAACATCGCGGAAGGGATAGTCCTTGACCGGCGATTCAACATGAATCAAGCCGCCCGATTTGCTTCAGAAAGAATTCAATGCTGAGGCGCAACGCTGTGCCGCAAGAACGAATTTCAAGCGTCCGCGTAGGGTGACGGCCGTGCGTACCAGTACCATCGTGATGATCGGGTTTGCGGTCGTGTTCGGCCTGCTCGCCGTGTTCGTCGCGAACTCGTGGCTCAATCGCCAGGCCGAGCTTCGCCTCAAGAACATGGAGACGAAGCCGCAGACCGTGGCGACGCGCACGGTGGTGGTGGCGAGCGCGCCGCTGCGCTTCGGCGCGCCGGTGACGCAGCAGGTGCTGCGCGAGGTGTCCTGGCCCGAAGCCGCGATCCCGGCCGGCACCTTCCCGTCGATCGCCGATCTTTTGAGCAGCGGCAAGCGCATCGTGCTCGCCGCGATCGAGCCGAACGAGCCGATCCTGCGCTCGAAGGTGACCGGTCCCGGCCAGCGCGCGACGCTGTCCGCGGTCATCCAGCCGGGCATGAAGGCGGTGACCGTGCGGGTCAACGACGTCGAAGGCGTCGGCGGCTTCGTGCTGCCGGGCGACCATGTCGACGTGCTGATGACGCACCGGCCCGACAAGGGCAACGGCAACAACGACGTCGTGCTGCAGAACACCAAGGTGCTCGCGGTCGATCAGCTCGCCGACGACAGCGCCGACAAGCCGGCGGTCGTCAAGGCGGTTACCCTCGAGGTCGACACCGTCGCGGCGCAGAAGCTCTCGCTCGCGGCGTCGCTCGGCAGCTTGTCGCTCGTGCTGCGCAAGGCGGGCGAGGCGGAGGTGGAGGGCACCCGCCGCGTCACCCAGAGCGATCTCGCCAATCCGGAGGCGCGCGGCGGCGACGCCAAGCGCTACTCGACCGTGGTGGTGACGCGCGGATCGCAGAAGCAGGAATACAGCGTCGCGGCGGAGAGCAACGATTGGCGTGAAGGTTCCGGCGGCGCCCGCCGATAGGGCGCCGTTCTGACTTGGGGCAAGGGGCAAGACAGTGGTGGGGGAAGACGTGAAGCACTCGACAAATCATGCTGTATCCGCGGGGCACGCCCGGCGGACGCCGATCGGACGCAGGCATGCCGGCTACGGCCTCGCGCGCCTGCGCCCGGTCGTGCTGGCGCTGATGGGGGCGCTCGCGATCGCCCTGGCGGGCTCGCCCGCGCTCGTCGGCGGCGCGCTCGCGGCGGAAACCGAGGTCGTCGACGTGAGCCACGGCGTGCGCACCGCCGCGATCCGGGTATCGACCGGCAAGTCGGAGAACGTGCACACCGACACCAGCTTCACCGACGTGGTGGTCGGCGATCCCGAGATCGCCGACGTGGCGCCGCTGACCGACCGCTCGCTGTCGATCCTCGGCAAGAAGATCGGCACCACCCGGGTGTCGGTCTACGGCGACGGCAAGCGCCTGGTCGGCGTGTTCGACGTCGAGGTGTCCTACGACGTCACCAAGCTCGGCGCCGAGCTGGCCCGGCGGTTCCCGCAGGCGCACTTCCGGGTGTCGTCGGTCAACGGCCGCATCATGCTGTCGGGCGACGCGCCGGACGGCATGGTTCTCGACAAGGCCGTCACCCTGGCCAAGCAGTTCGGGCCCGAGGTCATCAATTCGGTCCAGGTGGCGCAGCCCCAGCAGGTCCTGCTGGAGGTGCGGTTCATCGAGGTGTCGCGCAGCGCGTCGCGCGAGCTCGGCATCCAGTGGAACGTGGTCGGCAGCAACGTGAGCGCGACGCTCGGCCTGCCCAACCTCGTGTCCAACGCCACGCCGTTCGGCACCGTGGTGGCCAACCTGCTCAAGGGCGGCACGAACGTCGATGCCATCATTCGGGCGCTCGAGGAGCGCGACATGGCGCGGCGCCTGGCCGAGCCCAACCTGGTCGCGCTGTCCGGCGACACCGCGAGCTTCCTCGCCGGCGGCGAGTTTCCCTTCCCGGTGGCGGCCCAGCTCGGAACCGTCACGATCGAGTGGAAGCGGTTCGGCGTCGGGCTCGCCTTCACGCCGACCGTGCTGAGCAACGGCCTGATCAACATGAAGATCGAGCCGGAGGTCAGCCAGCTCGACCCCAGCAACGTGCTGCAGGTCGGCAGCGTCACCCTGCCGAGCCTGATCGTGCGCCGCGCCAACACGACGATCGAGCTGCGCGACGGCCAGAGCTTCGCCATGGCGGGCCTGCTGCAGAACACCGGCACGACCAACCAGAAGCAGCTGCCGTGGATCGGCGAGGTGCCGGTGCTCGGCGCGCTGTTCCGCAGCGCCCAGTATCAGAAGAAGGAAACCGATCTCGCCATCATCGTCACGCCGCATATCGTGCGGCCGACGCGGCCGGGCGACACCGTGCGGGCGCCGACCGACAGCTCGTTGCCGGCCAATGACGCCGACTTCTTCCTGCTCGGCCAGTCGGAGCTGCCGCCGTCCATGCAGCGCCGGGTCGACGGCGTCGCGCGTCCGCTCGCCGGCCACATTCTCGATCTCTCCCTGGGGGGCTCCTATGCGCAGCGCTAAACTCTCGATCGCGACCTTGCTGCCGATCGCGGCGCTCGGCGCGATGCTCGGCGGCTGCTCGGACATCTACTTCGATCGCCGCGAGGGCGTCACCTTCTACGGCGGAGATGCGACGGCCGCGAACGTGATCGCCCAGACGATCGATCCGTGGCCGCCGGCCGCCGCCAACCGCCGCGCCGAAGTCAACGGCGAACGGATGCAGAAGGCGGCCGAGCGCTATCGCACCAACAAGGTGACCCCGTTGCAGGCGATCGGCACCAGCTCGGTGAAGTACGACCAGCCGGCCGCCGGCGCGGGCGGCGGCATGCCGGCCGCGGGTGCGGCCGCCGGCGCGCCGGCCCAATAGCGGCGAACGAGCGCGGCAGGGCAGCGCGATGCTGGACGGTCGACCCGCCACCACGTCGAGCCACATTCGGATCGCCGTCGTCACCGGCGACGCCGAGTTCGAGCGCTTGGCGCGCACGACGTTCGGCAGCAACCCGCAGATCGACCTCGCCATGACGACCGGCGGGCTTGCCGAGTGCAAGGGCAAGGCCGAGTTCGCCGATGCCGCCGTGGTGCTCGCCGATCTCGACGCCGACCGGCCCGAAGAGGTGCTGGCCCTGCAGGCGCTTGCCGCCCGGCTCGCCGGCTCGCCGCCGATCGTGGTCGTCACCCGGGCGTTCAACGAGGTCCTCGCCCGCCGCCTGGTGCAATTCCGCATCGCCGATTTCCTGGTCAAGCCGGTCGAGCCGATCGAGCTGGTGCGCGCCTGCGCGCGCGCGGCCCACGTCCAGGGCGAGGAAAGCGCGACCGAGGCGCAGATCTACACCTTCCTGCCGGCGGCGGGCGGCGTCGGACTGACCACGCTGGCGATCCAGACCGCGATGATCCTGCTGCGCAGGGGCCAGCGGACGACGTCCTCGACCTGCCTGGTCGACCTCGATTTCCAGCACGGCGCCTGCACCGACTATCTCGACCTCGAGCCGCGCCTCGACCTCGGCGAGATCGAGCCCCGCCCCGAGCGGCTCGACCGCCAGCTGCTCGAGGTGATGCTGTCGCACCATTCGTCCGGGCTCGCGGTCATCGCCGCGCCCAATCGCCCGGCCGAGATGCGCTCGTTCGATCCCGACGTGGTGACGCGGCTCCTCGATCTGGTGTCGTCGAACTTCGAGAACGTCGTCATCGACATGCCGCGCACCTGGTTCCCGTGGACCGACAGCGTGCTGTTCGGCTCCAATCGCTTGTTCATCGTCACCGAGATGACGGTGCCGGGCCTGCGCCACGCCAAGCAGCTGGTCGCCGCCATCGGCGAGCGCCTCAAGGGCGGGCCGCAGCCGCAGGTCATTGTCAACCGCTTCGAGCAGCATCTGTTCGGGCCCGGCCTGCGCCGCGCCGACATCGAGGCGGCGCTGGGCGAATCGTTCGCCGGCGTCATTCCCAACAACTACCGGCTGGTGCGCGAGGCGATCGATCGCGGCGTTCCGCTCGACGAGGTTAAGCCCAGCAACAACATCACGCAGACGCTCAGGAGAATGGTCGCGCCGCAGAACGGCGCCAAGAGCTCCGCGACGCCGAAAGCGGCGCCGGCACCCAAGGAGCGCAGTCTGTTCTGGGCGCGCTGAGATTGCGCGGAGCATGATCCCGAAAAGTGGGTACCGGTTTTCGGAAAAAGATCATGCTCCAAAAATGAATGTCCGCGCGCGGCTTGGCGCGCGGCGCAACGGGCTGAGGACAGGATATGTTCGGTCGCTTCACCTCGCGTCGGGTTGCGTCGGCGGAGCCGGAGACGGTGCCGTCGCTCGAGCCGCTGGCGGAGGCCGTGCCGGCGCCGCCGCTCGCCGCGGAGGAGCCGCCGGCGGAAACCGCCGTGCCCGCGAATCCGCTGCTGAGCGAGAAGCTGCTCGACGCCAAGGTCCGCCTGCACCGCCGTTTGATCGAGGAGATCAACCTCTCGGTGCTGGAAAAGATGCCGGACGAGGAAGTGCGCCGGCACGTGCATGGGCTGGTGGCACAATATACGCTGGCCGAGCGGCTTGCGTTGAACGCCCAGGAACTGGAGGACTTCGTCGCCGAAATCCTCGACGAGATGACCGGGCTCGGCCCGATCGAGCCGCTGCTCAAGGACCCGATGGTCAACGACATCCTGATCAACGGCCACGAGCAGGTCTATGTCGAGCGCGCCGGCGTGCTCGAGCCGACCCTGGTCCGCTTCAAGGACGAGACGCATCTGCTGCGCATCGTCAACAAGATCGTCTCCGCGGTCGGGCGCCGGGTCGACGAATCGCAGCCGCTGTGCGACGCGCGGCTGCTCGACGGCTCGCGCATCAACATCGCGGTGCGGCCGATCGCGGTCGACGGTCCGCTGGTGTCGATCCGCAAGTTTTCCAAGAAGCCCTACAGCCTGCGCAAGCTGGTCGACATCGGCGCCATACGCTCGCAGATGGCCGAGCTGCTCGCCGCCGCCGTCAAGGCGCGCGTCACGCTGATCATTTCCGGCGGCACCGGCTCCGGCAAGACCACCATGCTCAACGCCCTCTCGGCGTTCATCTCCGAGAAGGAGCGCCTTGTCACCATCGAGGACGCGGCCGAGCTGCAGTTGCAGCAGCCGCACGTCGGTCGCATGGAGACGCGGCCGCCCAACATCGAGGGCAAGGGCGAGATCCGCCAGCGCGAGCTGGTCAAGAACGCGCTGCGCATGCGGCCCGACCGCATCATCCTCGGCGAGTGCCGCGGCGAGGAAGCCTTCGACATGCTCCAGGCGATGAACACCGGCCACGAAGGCTCGATGGCGACGATCCACGCCAACACGCCGCGCGACGCGCTCTCGCGCCTCGAGCAGATGATCGGCATGGCCGGCATGCCGATGACGGTCTCGAGCATCCGCGGCCAGATCTCCGCCGCCATCCGGGCGATCGTGCAGCTGCAGCGCCTCTCCGACGGCAAGCGGGTGATCACCAGCATCGCCGAGATCACCGGGATGGAGAGCGACATCATCCAGATGCAGGAGATCTACAAGTTCGTGCGCACCGGCACCGCCGAGGACGGCGCGGTGCAGGGCCACTTCCAGGCGACCGGCGTGCGCCCGCGCTTCCTCGGCGAGCTGACCGCCAAGGGCATCGTCATCCCGGGCACGCACTTCGATCCGACCAAGCCGCTGTGAAGCAAGATGCTCGACTTCGACTCGACCTATCTGTTCTATCTGTTCGCGGCCAGCTCCGTCGTGCTGTTCGTCGAGGCGGTCTATCTGCTGTGCTTCTCCACCGCTTCCTATCGCACCAGCATCAATCGCCGCCTGCGCCTGATGAAGGGCCAGCCGGACCGGCAGAACGTCCTGGTCCAGCTGCGGCGCGAGCGCGGGCTCACCGGCAGCGGCCATTACGGCATGCGCATCCTCTCGCTCAACCGGCTGGTGCTGCAGTCGGGATTGACCATCGGGCTCAAGCGGCTCGGCCTGATCGCCGTCCTCGCCGCCGCCGGCGTGTTCGTCGCCCTGTTCCTGGTGCGCGATGACGTCGTCGAAGCCGGCGCGGCCGCGATCGTGTCGGCGGTCGTTCTTCCCTTCGTCGGGCTGCGCTTGTTGCGCGGTCGCCGCCAGGGCAAGTTCGGCTCCCAGTTCCCCGACGCCATCGACATCATCGTGCGCAGCCTGCGCGCCGGCCATCCGGTGCCCGTCGCGATCTCGATGGTGGCGCGCGAGCTGCCTGACCCGGTCGGCACCGAGTTCGGCATCGTCGCCGACGAGATCACCTACGGGGCCGATCTCGAGACCGCGATGCGCAACCTCAATTACCGCATCGGCCAGGAGGACCTGCCGCTGTTCGTCACCGCGGTGGCGATCCAGGGCGCGACCGGCGGCAATCTTGCCGAGATCCTGGAGAATCTCTCCGGCGTGATCCGCCAGCGCTTCAAGATGCGCCGCAAGGTCAAGGCGCTGGCGGCGGAGGGAAAGTTCTCCGCCTTGTTCCTGTCCGCCCTGCCGGTCGCGATCTTCTTCCTGATCAGGTTCGTGGCGCCCGATTTCTACGGCAGCGTCTGGAACCAGAGCACGACCCGCATCGGCCTCGGCATGGCGGCGGGCTGGATGCTGATGGGAAATCTCGTGATGTATCGCATGGTCAATTTCAGGATCTGACCGATGGACGCCATCCTCGACCTGCTTTCCGACGTGTCGGCGGACGATCCGACCATGATGGTGAGCCTCTTGGTCTTTCTCGCCGCCGCGACGCTGGCGTTCGGCGTGATGGCGGCCATGCATGTGCGCGGCGCGGTGAAACGGCGGGCCGCCGGGGTGGCGGTCGACGGCGCCGACCGTTCCGGCGACAAGCGTTCCTTGCGCTATGCCAGCCGCAAGGCGGCGCAGCAGCTGTTCGACTACACCACGCGCCATTACTCGACGGCCGACGACGGCAGCAAGCGCCAGCTGCGCCAGCGCCTGATCCAGGCCGGCTTGCTCGATCCCCGCGCCCCGGTGTTCTTCTTTCTCGCCCGCGTGCTGCTGGCGGCCGTGCTCGCCGCCGTCGCGTTCGCGGTCGCCCCGCTGCTGATACCGGAAACCACCGGGGCGGCGTGGCTGTGCGCCTGGGTCGGCGGGATCGCCGGTTATTTCGTCCCCAACTTCTACCTCGGCCGGCGCATCAGCGCGCGCCAGACCGAGCATCGCGCCGGCTTCCCGGACTTCATGGACCTCCTGGTGGTGTGCGCCGACGCCGGGCTGAGCATGGAGGCCGCGCTCGACCGGGTCGGCCGCGAGCTCTCCGACTCCTATCCGTCGCTCAGCGCCAACGCCTATATGACGACCCTGGAAATGCGCGCCGGCCGCACGTTGAGCGAGGCGCTCGAGCATTTCGGCGACCGGCTCGGCCTCGAGGAGGCGCGCTCGTTCGCCACCCTGCTGCAGCAGTCCGAGGAACTCGGCTCGAGCCTGACCGCCGCGCTGCGCGTCTACAGCGACGACATGCGCCACAAGCGCATGTCGCGCGCCGAGGAGAAGGCCTACAGCCTGCCGGCCAAGCTCTCCGTGCCCCTGATGGTGTGCATCTTCCCGGTGATTCTCATCGTGATCATGCTGCCGGTCTACGTGCGCGTGAAGACCGGCGCGTATTAGGACTCGAGGCGCGGCCTGCGATCTCCCTCTCCCCGCTTGCGGGGAGAGGGTGGGGTGAGGGGGCCTCTGTGAGCACGCGCTTTCGTCAGAGGCCCCCTCACCCGACGGCCTTCGGCCGTCGACCTCTCCCCGCAAGCGGGGAGAGGTGAACCGCGCACGAAGGCGGTCGCGACAATTGTCGACAAATTATTAACCAGCCTCGCCTAACGTCGGCTCGCCGGCTTCCCGCGGAAAGCTGCGCGCGCGTGCGCGCGCCCGGGAGGAACCCGATCGCGTCGAGCATGATACCGAAAAGTGGGTACCGGTTTTCGGAAAAGATCATGCTCCAGCAGTAGCTAGAGCGTACATGAGGGTCCTGTTCCGCGTACTCGTCGTGGCCGCCGCGGGCGCGTGGCTCGCCGGCTGCGAAACCTGGAAGCCCGAAATCTTCGGGCAGTCGCTCGTCGCCGATCAGCCGCCGCCCGCCGTCGAGACCACCGGGGCGCTGCCGGCGCCGGTCGGGGCGGTCGCCGGGGCCGAGGCGGTCACCCGCGGCGATCCCAACGACGACCTCAATCTCGGCAAGCGGCACTTCAGCGAAGGCGATTTCGGCCTGGCCGAGCGCCACTTCCGCCGCGCCATCGAGAAGGCGCCGGTCGAACGGCGCGACGCGGTCGAAGCGTGGATGGGCCTTGCCGCCTCCTACGACCGGCTGCGGCGGTTCGAGCTCGCCGACCGCGCCTACGCTCAGGCGCTCAAGATCGCCGGCCCGATCCCGGAAATCCTCAACAACCAGGGCTACTCCTACCTGATGCGCGGCGACTACCCCCGCGCCCGCGCCAAGCTCACCGCCGCCTACGCGCGCGATCCCAAGAACCCGTACATCCTCGCCAATCTCGATCTGCTGGAAAAGAGCGTGCGGCGGCGGTAGGCACATTCAACTCCGCCCTCATGGTGAGGAGCGCGGCGAAGCCGCGCGTCTCGAACCATGACCAAAGACTCGCCTGCTGCCATCCTTCGAGACGCCCTCGCTTCGCCTGGGCTCCTCAGGACGAGGTTCTGAGATTGGTCAAATAACTCCGCCCTCATGGTGAGGAGCGAGCGCGTAGCGCTCGCGTCTCGAACCATGGCCACAAGCGTTGCGCTCGCGTAAAGATTGAATTAACTTGATCTCCTTTCGGGGAGGGTCTCATGAATCTCGTATTCGCCAGTGGAGTTCTCATTCCGCAAACAATTGGGCCTTTCTTCAAATACTTTCGCGGCCTACGTGAACTTGATCCGAACGCGTTCTTCCCACCCGTTAGCGGCATCCGCACTGTGCCGGAGAGGGCTAAACAACTGGCTGACCAAATCAGCGCGCGTTTTCCAACCGGCCAGATACATATCATAGCCCATAGCATGGGAGGGCTGGACGTGCGCTGCCTGATTGCGCAAGACATGAAAGATCTCAAGCACAGGATCGCTTCTCTTTCGACTATCGGAACACCGCATCGCGGCAGTCCAATCGCCGACCTTGTCAAGGCGCAACTTGCGGGCGGTTTCATTAAGGGCTTGATTGACGGACTTCTCGGCGGCCGCGAGGACGCGCTCGACGATCTGACGACCGAATCGGTCTTGAACTTCAACAACCAGAATCACGATTTCGAAGGCACAAAATACTATTCTTATGCCGGGCACAGCGCATCAGCAGTACTGACTCCGACCCACAATTACATTGCCGACCACGCGAAAACGGCGGAGGAGAGGACTAACGATGGTTTCGTCAGCATTGCTTCAGCCAAGTGGCCGACGGAACTCACCGAGCATTCGTGGGAAGCGGACCATTTCGCGCTCATCGGCCACGACGTCGATACATTCGACCTAGCACCAAGCTTCAAACATATTGATGCATATCGCCGGGTAGTGCAGAGGGCAACGGGGCAGACTTGGCCTTGACACGACGCGGAGCAGTAATCCCTCCGCACAGGCCATAAGCAAACTCGGGCCTCATCCTGAGGAGGCCGCGCGCAGCGCGGCCGTCTCGAAGGATGGCCACAGACGCGTTTGTTGCCATGGTTCGAGACGCCGCGCGTGAAGAACGCGCAGCTCCTCACCATGAGGTTCGAGTTCGTTAAGGTGCCTTCGGCCCCGCCTGCAAAAACCAGTCGACGATCTGCCCGCCGGTCCAGAACAGCACGTCCGGCCGGCTGCGCATCGCCTCCGCCGCCTTGCGGAAATATTTGAGCCGGTGCGGCGCGCCCATGATGTAGGGGTGCAGCACCAGCGCCATCACCCGCGCAGAGTCGCGCGCGTCGGCGTAGATCTGCTCGAACTGGTCGAGCGCGCGGTCGCAATATTCCGACGCCTTGTGGTGCTGGATCAGCATCATGGCGACGTCGTTGCATTCCTGCGTGTAGGGCACGTTGACGATCGGCCGCGTGCGCGTCCTGAGCCAGACCGGCTGGTCGTCGAGCACCCAGTCGCACACGTAGTCGTAGCCCTCCTCGACCAGGAGGTCGGGCGTCTCCCAGGTTTCGGTCAGCCCGGGGCCGAGCCAGCCGCGCGGGCGCCGGCCGGTCGCCTCCTTGATCGCCGCCGCGGTCCTGCGGATGTCCTCGCGCTCGTCCGCCACCTTCTGCATGCTGCGCTGGGTAAAGCCGTGGCCGATGAATTCCCAGTTGCGCTCGAGCGCCGCCGCGACGATCGGCCGGTAGGCGGCGAGCGCCGATCCGTTGATGGCGAGCACACAAGGGATGTCGAGCCGGTCGAACACCTCGACGAAGCGCCAGAACCCGACGCGGTTGCCGTATTCGTGCCACGCCCAGTTGGGGATGTCGGGGGAGGGCGCGCCGCCCGCCGGCGGGGTGATCACCGTGCGCGGCATCGCCTGCGTCGCGTCCCATTCCTCGACGTTGACGATCACCCACACCGCCATGCGGGCGCCGTCCGGCAGCCTGAGCGGCGCGCGCCGGGGGATCGCCGAATAGGCGATGCGCTCGCCCGGCAGCATGCGGGCGCGCGCGTCGGGCGCGTTCATGCCGCCACTCCGACCTTGCGGTCGCGCACCGCGTCGTACCAGTCGAGGATCTCCGCGCCGTTCCAGTGCAGCACGCCGTCGAAGCGGTTGACGTAGTCGTAGATCGCCTCGAGATATTTGATCCGGTGCGGCTGGCCGCTGATGTAGGGATGGATCGCCAGCGCCATGATTTTCGCGCGCTCCCTGCCTTCGGCGTAGAGCCGGTCGAACTGGTCGATCGCGCGCTTGAGCAGATGGTCGCTCTCGTGGTGCTGCACGATCATCATCGGGATGTCGTTGAGCTCGACCGTGTACGGCAGGGTGACGAGCGGGCCCTTGGCGGTGCGGATGACGGTGGGCTCGTCGTCGTACACCCAGTCGCCGATGTATTTGACGCCGGCCTCGACCAGCAGTTCCGGCGTCTCGTAGGTCTGCGTCAGGCCCGGGCCGAGCCAGCCGACCGGCCGCTTGCCGGTGAAGCGCTCGAGGATGTCCAGCGAGCGGTTGATCATGCCGGCCTGGTCGTCGTGCTTGTGGATCGGCATCTGGTCATAGGCGTGGCCCATGAACTCCCAGCCGTCGCGCTTCGCCTGCTCGGCGACGCGCGGATAGTCCTCGCACACGCGCGCGTTGGTGGCGAGCGTCGGGCGGATGTTCAGGCGCGCGAACAGATCGAAGAAGCGCCAGGCGCCGACCCGCATGCCGTACTCGTGCCAGCTCCAGTTGGGCACGTCGGGCAGCAGCGGCTGGCCGGTCGGCGCCGGGATCACCTGGCGGGCCATCGGCCGGGAAATGTCCCACACCTCGTAATTGACGATGCTCCACAGCACGAGGCGCGCCTCGCCCGGCAGCTTGAGCGGCGGCCGGTCGACGATCGCCGAAAACTCGCAGCGCTCGCGCGGGATCATGTGGCCGGCCATGGGGCACCTCCTTCACTCATCGTGAGCAACAGCGAAACTAGCGACTTGGCAGGATCTTTGGTAGCCCGGATGAGCGTAGCGAAATCCGGGAACATCGGCGACGCGCTCACCGCAAATATTCCGGCGAGATCAGCCGCGGCAGGATCAGCGGGATCTCCGGCCAGAAGATGATGGCCGCCAGCACCACCAGCATGGGAACCAGCATGATCATCGTGTCCTTGAGGGCGAAGCGCAGCCGCACTTTCGCGACCGCGCACGAGATCATCAGGCACAGCCCGTAGGGCGGCGTCACCAGTCCGAACGCCAGCGACACGATGCCGATGATGGCGAACTGCACCGGATGCATGTCGACCGATCGCGCCAGCGGCTCGAGCGTGGTGCCGACGATGA
>DASPZC010000375.1:0-11555 GCA_035636455.1 Xanthobacteraceae bacterium | reverse complement strand
ATTCGTTGGATGAACAGGGGCTGCCGGTCGAGAACGTCGGCCCCTGGGCAACCGATAAGCTGAAGATCGTTACTGACTATATTCAGGCGTCAGGCGGCGCGCGGCGCCGCTACCTGGCATCGGGGGCCGCGTACATCGACGTATTCTGCGGGCCTGGCCGATCCAGAATTCGCACCAGCGGCAAATTCATCGACGGCAGTCCAGTGGCAGCGTTCAAGAAAGCCAAGGGTTCGCTGGCGCCTTTTACCTCGATCAACATCTCGGATGCGGATCAAAAATTGTTGGCAGCAGCAGAAAAGCGTTTGTCGCCCCTTGATGCGCCGGTTCACGCTATCCCGGGTCCTGCAAGCTCGGCGATGCCAAAAATCGTACGAGGTCTGAACAAATACGGCCTGCACTTTGCATTTCTCGATCCGCACAACCTCGCGGCCCTCTCGTTCGACCTGTTCGAAAGCCTGGCCAAGCTCAAGCGCATTGACATCATCGTGCATGTCAGCCTCTCCGATCTCCAACGCAATGCCGATCGCTACACATCTGCCGCGCATGACCAATTTGACAAGTTCGCCCCGGGCTGGCGGGATCATGTTAGCACGGACATGAACCAAGCGTCTCTTCGTGCGGCTATCCTTCAGTACTGGTCGGACAAGGTGATGAATCTTGGCCTGCCTAGGGCTGAGCATTGCGAGCTGATCACGGGCGGCCGGAGCCAGCGTCTCTATTGGCTGATTCTCCTAGCCAGGCATCAACTCGCACATAGGCTGTGGTCGAAGATCAGCTCGTCAGCCAGAGCCCCTGGATTTGATTTCTAGCGGCGCGAGCGCCAATTTGGCAGCCGTTGACTCGAACGGATTTTCACGTCCGAATGCCGGCACGCTTTCTATACGAGAGAGGCCGGACAAAATGCCGTCAGCAAGCGTTCTTGAAGACGTATCGGCCGATCGTGTACGTGCCCATGTCGAACACATAACCGCGAACATCCCCTCCCGGCTCGCGGGCTCCGAAAACGCCAGGCGCATGGCGCAGTACAGCGCCGCCGCGCTGACCGGGGAGGGCATTGCGGCGCGCGTCCTTGAGATGCCCGGCCTCGTCAGCTTTCCGGACAAGGCCGAGATGCGCGTTCTGGCGCCGGTCGAGATCGCGATCGAGGCCAACACGCTGGGCCACAGTATTCCCACGCTTGCCGACGGGATTGCCGGCGAACTTCTCGACGTCGCGTCAGGCGCGTTCCACGACTACGCGGGGAAGGACGCGACCGGCAGGATCACCCTGTCCGAGCTTTCCTATCAGCCGGCGCGCCACGAGAAGCAGCGCATCTCCGCCCTGATGGGGGCGAGCGGCTGCGTGATGATGAACTGGGGCCATCCCGGGAACACGGCGGTGCCGTTCGGCTCGGTCAAGCCGGCGTGGGGCAATCCGACGCCCGAGACCTTCAAGAGCGAAATGGCGACCCTGCCGTGCGTCGGCGTCGCGCGCACCGCCGGCCTGAAGCTGCGCGAGATGCTCGCGGCCGGGCCGGTGCGGGTGTGGTTCCGCGCCAACGTCGAGAATGTCTGGCGCCCGGTCCAGATCACGGTCGGCGAGATCAAGGGCCGGACCGACGACTTCGTCATGGTCGGCGGACATCAGGACTCCTGGCCCGGCCCGCAGGCGACCGACAATGCCGCCGGCAATGCCTGCATCATGGAGCTGGCGCGGGTCTTCCGGCAGCGCAGCGACCGCCTCCGCCGCGGCCTCGTGCTGGGGTTCTGGACGGGACACGAGACCGGCACGATGATCGGCTCCTCCTGGTTCGCTGACCGCAACTGGGATCGCCTGCGCGAGCATGCGGTCGCCTATCTGCAGATCGACCAGCCCGCCTGCGCCGGCACCACGCGCTGGAGCGCCGCCTCCAACGTCGAGCTCAAGCGGTTTCACCAGACGATCGAGCAACGCATCCTCGGCAACCGGCCATTTGCATGGCACCGCGCCGTCAAGAACGGGGATGCGTCGTTCTTCGGGCTCGGCGTTCCGATGCTTGCCGCGCAAGGCGCCTACACCAGGGACGAGCTCAAGCAGACGGCGCTCGCCAGCCTCGGCTGGTGGCACCACTCGCTCGAGAACACCATCGACAAGCTCGATTTCGGTTACATGGCCGTGCACCTGCAGATCTACGCGAGCTATCTGTGGGAGCTGTGCACGGCGGTCGTGCTTCCGTTCGAGTTCGTCAGCGTGGCGGGTCAGTTCATCGAGCGCCTTGATCAGCTTGCCCCCGGGGCCGAAGCCACGGGTCTCGCGCCCGCAGCGGAGCGGGCGCGCGCCTTCCGGGCGGCGGCGCAAAAACTCGACGAAGCCGCGCGGCAATGGCGGCGACGCTACGAAACCGGAGAGAAGGACGAGGCCGCGGCCGGCATCCTCAACGACTGCATGAAAAGACTCTCCCGTGCGCTGATTCCTCTGGCGAGCACGTCGAAAGGCGCCTACGGGCACGACCCCTACGGCCACACGCCGCAGGGGACCATGATCCCGTCGCTCTATGACGTGCCGCAGTTGGCGAGCCTGCCCGACGGCGAAGCGCGCTGGATGCTGGAGACCCAGCTCGTGCGCGCCCGCAACCGCGTGGCCGACGCGCTCGATGACTGCCGCCGACTGATTTGCGAGACGCTGGCGAAGCTGTCGTAGCCCGGATGAGCGAAGCGATATCCGGGCCTGACTCTCCACACAGCGACCCGCATGTCGCTGCGCTCATGTGAGAGGGCGCAAGGCGAATAGCAAATCGAACAAAACCCTCATGGTGAGCCGCGCGCAGCGCGGCGTCTCGAACCATGGCCACGGACGCAGTCGCTGCCATCCTTCGAGCCGGCGTGCAGCGGCATGCGGCGGTTGTCCGGCATGGGGAAAATTGCTCTACTGACCTCCTTCCATAATTATCCCGTTGGCGTTCAGCCTGAACTCGAGGGAGACGACCCATGGCTTTCACGGTGAGGAGCGACAGTTTCAAGGACGGCGATTACCTCGGGCAGGCGCACATTCTCTCGGCCGACTTCGGCTTCGGCTGCGCCGGCAACAACCAGTCGCCGCATCTCGCGTGGTCGGGCGCGCCGGCGGGAACGAAGAGCTTTGCCGTCACCTGCTACGATCCCGACGCGCCGACCGGCAGCGGGTTCTGGCACTGGCTGGTGGTGAACATCCCGCCCAACGTGACCGAGCTGGCGCTCGACGCCGGCAATCCGCAGAGCCCGAAGCTGCCGAAGGGCGCGCTGCAGACCCGCACCGACTTCGGCGCGCCGGGTTACGGCGGCCCGTGCCCGCCGGCGGGCGACCACCCGCACCGCTATCTGTTCACGGTGTTCGCGGTCGGCGTCGACGGCCTGCCGGTGAAGGCCGACACGTCGGCGGCCGTCATCGGCTTCCAGCTCAATTTCAACACGCTCGCCAAGGCCGCCCTCATGGGGCTCTACAAACGCTGACCGAGTCGACGCCCGTTCTCATTAGGGAGGCTAACCATGCAGCTCGGCATTGCCCTGCCGCTGATCGATATCCACGGCGATCCGGCGACCGTGCGGGATTTCGCCCAGGCCGCGGAGGCGCTCGGCTATCACCATCTCGGCGCGCCCGATCACGTGCTCGGCGTCAACGTGGCGAGCCGCCCGGGCTGGGCGCGCAACACCTCGAAGGATTTCTTCCACGACCCGTTCGTGTTGTTCGGCTTTCTGAGCGCCTGCACGCAGAAAATCGGATTCTCGACCCAGGTCCTGATCCTGCCGCAGCGCCAGAGCGCGCTGGTGGCAAAGCAGGCGGCCTGCCTCGACGTGCTCTCGGGCGGGCGGTTCCGCCTCGGCATCGGCGTCGGCTGGAACGAGGTCGAGTTCGTCGGCCTCAATGAAAGCTTCAAGAATCGCGGCAGGCGCTCGGAGGAGCAGATAAAGGTCATGAAGGCGCTGTGGGCCGACTCGCACGTCAGCTTCAAGGGCACGTGGCACACGATCGACGACGCCGGCATCAACCCGTTGCCGGCGCGGCGCACGATCCCGCTGTGGTTCGGCGGCCACGCGGACGCGACCCTGCGGCGGATCGCCAAGTGGGGCGACGGCTGGACCATGCTGGCGCATCCGATGGGGGACCAGGCGAAGGCCGAGTTCGCCAAGCTGCGCCGTTACGTCGAGCAGGAGAGGCGCGATCCCGGCACGGTCGGCCTCGAGGTCTGGGTCTCCACCGCCGAGGGCGGCCCGGCCGACTGGCGCAAGGAGTTCGCCTATTGGAAGGCCGCCGGCGTCACCCATGTGACCGTCAACAGCACCTATGGCCGGCCGCCGCACAAACGCATCGCCGGACGGACGACGGCCGACCATTTGGCCGCGATGCGGCAGTATCACTCCGCGGTCGCGGATTTGCTGTGAGGGTGCGGCGCGGCGTCGGCAAGCGCGCCGGCAAGCCGCGTCAGCCGCCGCGCCGCTTCACCGGAGCCGCCGGCACCTCGAGCGCCGTCGTCACGGCGCCCGCCGCCGACAGCGCGGCGGCGGCGAACAATCCCCATCGCCAACCCGACGTCAGCGTCCCGAGGCCGGCGGCCAGCGCCACGCCGGCGAGCTGCGCGATGCGGCTTGCCGTATTGTTGATGCCGGATGCGAGCCCTTCGTCGGATTTCGTCACGCTCGACATGACCGCGGCGGTCAGCGGCGCCACCAGCACGGCAAACGAAATCCCCAGCAGGACCTGCGGCGCGATCACGCCGGGGATCAGCGCGGCGCCCTGGGCGAGCGCCATCCAGACGTAGGAGACGGATGCGCCGATCGCCCCGGCGACGAGCATGCGGCGGGCGCCGAACGTATCGGCCAAGCCGCCGAAAAGCCGGGACAGCAGGCCGACCCCGAGCGCGAACGGCAGGAAAGCAAGGCCCGCGGCAGCCGGCGACAAGGCGCGGCGGTCGACGAGCTCGAACGGCAGCAGGAAAAACATGATCGCGAGCCCCGCATAGATCAGCAGCGTGGCGGCGTTCAGCCCGACGAAGGCGCGGTTCTCCGCCAGGCGCGGCGGCGTCATCGGATGGCTGCTCGCGCGCTCCCACAGGACGTAGACGCCGAGGCCGGCGAGACCGAGCACGCCGGCGGCGACAGCCGCCGTGCCGAATGCGAATGAGTTCGCGGCGTGAGGCTCGCTCCGGCCGATCTGGCTCAAGCTCCAGGTCAGCGCCGCGAGCGCGAGGGCGATAAGGCCGGCGCCGACGAGATCGAAGCGGCGCGGCTCGCGCCGGTCCGCCGGCGCGGAGCGCCACAGCAGAGCGACCGCGACGACCGCAAGCGGCGGATTGATCCAGAATATCGCCTGCCATCCGAATTTTCCGGTCAACCAGCCGCCGACGAGGGGCCCAGCGGCGGACGTGAGGGCCGACGCCGCTGCCCATACGCCGATCGCGCCGGCTCGCTCGTCCTTGGGATAGGTGGCGCCGATCAGGGCGAGGCTCGCCGGGGTGAGCAAAGCCGCGGCGGTTCCCTGGATGACGCGCGCGCCGATCAGCCAGCCGACCGAAGGCGCTAAGGCGCATGCGGCCGATGCCGCGCCGAACAGCAGACAACCGATCGACAGCATGCGCGCCTTGCCGTACGCGTCGGCGAGCGCGCCGCCGATCAACGTCAGTGCGGCCACCGCCAGCAGATAGGCGTTGATCACCCACTGCACGGTGGCGAGGTCGGCGCCGATGGCGGCACGCAGGCTGGGCAGCGCGACGGTGAGCACCGAGCCGTCGATGAACGCCATCGACGACGCGAGCACGCAGGCGGCAAGAACGACGCGGCGGCGCGGCAGCGGGACCTCGCGGCCCAGCTCGCGCGGACACGGCTCGGCGTGGATCACGCCGGCGCCGCACGGATCGACGAACGGCTGCGCCATGCTGGTCTCCCGTCGGGCAGTCTAGCGCGGAAGCGAGCCGTGGCCGGCACGTATTGAGTCGAGCCTGCCCGGTCTTACCTGTATGATCTCCGCGCGTTCGCGCGGACTCGAATGGATTGATGAGCAGCATCGTCTTTCTCGACCTGTTGGGCGGCGTCGCGCTTCTTCTCTGGGGCCTGCACATGGTCCACAGCGGATTCGTGCGCGCGTTCGGCTCCGATCTGCGGCGCATGCTGAGCGTCGCGCTGTGCAACCGCTTCAGCGCGTTCCTGGCGGGCCTGTCCGTCACCGCCTTGCTCCAGAGCAGCACGGCGACCGGCCTGATGGTCGCCGCGTTCGCCGCCGGAGGGCTCGTATCGCTGGTGCCGGCGCTCGCCATCATGCTCGGCGCCAATGTCGGCACCGCGCTGATCGTGCAGGTGCTGTCCTTCAACGTGACGGCCGTGGCCCCGCTCTTCCTGCTGGCGGGCGTCGTAGCGTTCCGGCGCGGGGTCCGTACGCGCACGCGGGATCTGGGGCGGGTTTCGGTCGGCATCGGCCTCATGCTGCTCGCGCTCCACATCCTCGTCGATACGCTGGCGCCGGCGGAATCCGCGCCGGAGATGCGCGCCGTTCTGGGCATCCTGGGCGGACAACCCGGGCTGTGCATCGTGATCGCCGCCTTGCTCGCCTGGGCGGCGCATTCAAGCGTCGCGGTCGTCCTGCTGGTGATGTCGCTCGCCTACTCGAATTTCATTTCCCCGATTGCGACGCTCGCCCTCGTGCTCGGCGCCAACCTCGGCAGCGCGATCAATCCGCTGTTCGAGGGCGGCACGTTCGACGACCCGGCAAGCCGCCGCCTCCCGGTCGGAAACCTGATGAACCGCATCATCGGCGTCACCCTCGCCTACCCGTTCCTCGGCGTCATGGCCGACGCGCTGTCGCGCCTCGAACCGCATGCCGGGCGGATGGCGGCCGATTTCCACTTTGCGTTCAATCTGGTCCTTGCGCTGGCCTTCATCGGCCCGCTCGATGCCGTCGCGTGGCTTCTGGTCCGCATCCTGCCCGACCGGAAGAAGAAGCCCGACCCGGCCGCCCCGCTCTATCTCGACGAGACGGCGTTCGAGGCTCCTTCGGTCGCGCTCGCCTGCGCGGCGCGCGAGACGCTGCACATGGGCGACATCGTCGAGACGATGCTGCGGCAGGCGATGACCGCAGTCATGACCGACGATCGCAAGCTGGTCGCCGAGTTGTCCCGCATGGACAATGCCGTCGATCGACTCGACGAGGCGATCAAGCTCTATGTCACCAGGATCACCCGCGAGAGCCTCGACGAACGGGACGGGCGGCGGGCGATGGAGATCGTTTCCTTCACCATCAATCTCGAGCACATCGGCGACATCATCGACAAGAACCTGATGGAACTTGCGGCGAAGAAGATCAAGAACAAGCACCAGTTCTCCAAGGAGGGGGCGGCGGAACTCGTCGACTTTCATCAGCGCGTGATCGAAAATCTGAAGCTCGCTTTCGGCGTGTTCATGTCGGGCGACGTGAAGATCGCCCGCAGGCTGGTCGAGGAAAAGGCCCAGCTTCGTTCGCTCGAGCTCGCCGTGGCGGAAAACCATCTGGCGCGCCTGCGCGAGGGGCGGCCCGAGAGCATCGATACGACCTCGCTGCACCTCGACGTCGTGCGCGATCTCAAGCGCATTCACTCGCATATCTGCTCGGCGGCGTATCCGGTGCTCGAGGCGGCAGGCGAGCTTGAGCCCAGCCGGCTGCGACGGATCGAATCCGCGTCCTTGCCGCATCTGCTTGCGCCCAACGAAGGCGGTGCCTCCGAGCGCGGTTAGCTTTCTCGAGAGGAGGTCCTACAGGCTTGGCGAGGGCGGCGATCTCGGGCATTGGTTGGCTCCATCCTCGGAGTCACCCGTGCTCGGCGCCATCCTGTCCATCCTGTCGGCGGCAAGTTTTGCGTTGAACATCGCCGCCGGCCGGCGTCGCGGGCGAGGACCATATGACGCTCGGCTCATTTCGAGCGTTGGGCACTCGCCAGGAGCCTCATCGCATTCTCGGCCCGACGCATCGGCTCGAGGTTTTGGTAGGTCCGCGCGAGCAGTAACGCGCCTTCGAGTTGGCTCAGCGCCATGGTGGCGGCCAGATCCGCGTCATCGGGAGGCATGCCGAAGCGCTCCAGTCCACGTTTGATTTCGTGCTCCCATTTTTGGAATGCATCGCGGGCCGCGGTGCCGAGGACCTCGGATTGCGCCGTGGTTTCCAGCGCGGTGGTCGCGATCGGGCAACCCTCCTTGTAGTCGGAGCGCTCGAGGTCGGCCGCCATGCCGCGCGCGATGCGCGTGAGGAAGACCTCGGCGCTCTCCGACGTCTCGGCCGCTTGGGCGATGGCTCGGCGCACCCCTTCTGCGGCGAGCGCCAAGGCGGCCGCGCCGATTTCCTCCTTGCCGTTCGGAAAATGAAAATACAGCGATCCGCGCGGCGACCCTCCCGCTTCGAGAATATCGTGGAGGGCCGTGCCATGATATCCCTGCCGGCGGAGCAGCTTGGCCGCGGCAACGACCGTTTTCTCTTTAGAATCAGGAGCTTTTGCCATGCGCGAAAATACCACTTGCCAATCTGTATGGCGACCATCATAATACTATATATGCTGACCTACATAGCTCCCATCACTAGGGGCCTTTTCAACTCCATCAGCGCACGGAAGAAGCCATGAAAAACCTGTCCCAACTCGCCCTTGCGGCTGTCTTGCTGACCGGCGTCAGTGCCGCCTCGGCACAAACTCTGACCGAAGCTCAGGCCCGCGCCGCCATTGCGCCGTGGTACGGCTTGTTCAACGTGGCTGGTCGAGGCGATGTCAAAACTGTTCAGGAACAAGTCACCACCACCGACTATGAATCCTGCTCGGGTTATTTGCCCGGCGAATGCTGGGGCCGCGACACGTCGATCAAAGTGATTGGAAATTTTTCCAAATCCATCCCCGACATGACGTTTGAGATCAAGGAAGTGCTGGTCGCCGGCGACCGTGTGATTGTGCGCGGCGAGGTGTCCGGCACACCCGCCGGCGAGCTCTTTGGCGCGCCCCACACCGGTAAGAGCTTCAAGATCATGGCTATCGATATTCAGACCATCAGAGACGGCAAGATCGCCAAGACCTATCACCTCGAGAACTGGGTCAGCGCCTTGGGGCAGCTCCGCGCCAAGTAAGCGCGCCCGGACCTTTTTTCGGAGAAGCGGAGGCAGGCAGCGATCGCATGCCGCGCGGCGGTCGTGGTGTGACGGCGCGCCCGAGTCTGTGGCCATCCTTCGAGAGACGCGTCCCTTCGCTCGCGCCTCAAGGATGAGGTCGGAGTAAGCTTGGCGTGGGCGGCGATATCGGGCATTGGTTGGCTCCATCCTTGGAGTCACCCGTGCTCGGCGCTATCCTGTCCATCCTGTCGGCGGCAAGTTTTGCGTTGAACATCACTGCCGCCCGGCGCGGCGTGGTGACTGGCTCGCCGAGCCAGGGCACCGCGCTCACGATTCCGATCGGCGTCGCGTGTTTCCTCCCGGTCGCGATCGCAACGGGCGAAATCGCCCGGCTCCCGTCGTTCCCGCCGGCCTCCATCGCGTGGATGGCCGCGGTCGGCCTGCTGCATTTCCTCATCGGACGTTACTCGAATTACCGGGCCAACCAGGCCGCCGGGGTCAACATCACCGGGCCGGTCGTCCAGCTCCAGGTCGTCGTCACGCTCGTCCTCGCGGTCGCCGTCCTGCGCGAGCCGTGCAGCGTCCTGCAAATCATCGGCGGCATGGTGATGCTGGCGGGCGCGCTGGTCACCCAGTGGCAGCGTCCGGGCGCGCCGGTTGCCCTGGTGCCGGCCGACATCGCCGCGACCGCACGCAACCCGGACACGGCGGACGACACGTCCGCCGCGGCGGGTGTCTTCGTCCCGCGCTATCTTGCCGGCTACCTGTTCGCGTCGGTCGCGGCGCTCGCCTACGGCACGACGCCGATCATGACGCGGTTTGCGCTCGAGCACACCGGCCCCACCAGCGGAATCCTGGCGGGACTGATCGCCTACGGCGCGGCGACCGCGGTCGTTGCCGTCGCGCTGGCGTGGCCGCCGTTGTGGCGCGAGGTAACCGCGCTCAAGCGGGAAAACCTGCGCTGGTTCGTCTATTCGGGCGTGCTCGTGGCCTTGGCGCAGGGCTTCTTCTACTCGGCGCTCGCGGTCGCCCCGATCATGCTCGTCGCGCCCCTGCTTCAGCTGTCGCTGGTGTTTCGACTGCTGTTCTCCAAATGGCTCAATCCCAGGCACGAGGTGTTCGGCGCGCTGGTGATCGCCGGCGCAGCCACCTCGATCGTCGGCGCACTCGCCATCGCCGTCGACACCGACGTCATCGTTAACGTCGTGGCGGTGCCCGAAGAGCTTGCGCGCGTGCTGCGCTGGCGAATTTGACTCGCAGGCGCGAAGCCGAGAAGAATGAATGACCTAACACCAGCGTTACAGCGCGTTCCGAGGGTGGAATGCCGAATTGCGTAAAGGCGAACGCGTCGCGGCGCATGTTTTGTGCGGCCGCGGTTGTGACATTGACGGCTCTCGGCGCGCCGGTCGCCGCGCCGGCAGCCGAACCGCTCGCGGTCGACGTGGTCAACGCCAGCGAGCCGACGCTGTGCGCCGAAAAGGACAACGTCTATCTCAAGCTGGTGTCGCCCGCCGCGCGCAGTTTCACGATCGAGGCGGTGCACCCGGCCTACATCGGCACCATCCTGATCGATCGCTGGGCTCCCGACTTCACCAACTGCGACATGTCGGCCGACCCGGCCTACACTTTCCAAAAACGCCGGTTGACCATCTACGAAACCGAGGAATGGTGGCTCGTCGGTCTCACCTTCCCGAGCTTCTGGCGGCCGAACCAGGTGCCGGTGCGGGTCGGCGATCGGGTCGAGACCGGCTTTCACCTGCTGCAATTGTGGACCTGGCGCGACGGACGCGCCGACGAAGTGCTGGTGCTCTATCCGGCGGACGGCTACTGGCGCGCGCGCCCGCTGCCGCCGGCGAACCTGCGCTGGAGCGCCTACGGCTCCTCGTTCCTGCTCGGACCGGTGGAGAGCGAAGGCCGGCCGTTCGTCGATATCCGCGAGGTCGCGTTCGATCCGGCGAGCCTCACGTTCCGCCTGACCTTTGCGCGCGGCGGCAGCGCGACGCTGCGCGTCAATAAGCTCGATCAGGAGCGCATCGTGCTCGACGCCGCGCTCGCGGCTCCCGTTGCGAACCAGCCGTTCGCGGCGGTGCGCTCCATGTTCGTGACCGAGGGCAACGCCGACGTCGCCCAGGTCGGCTGGCGCGCCGGGGGCGGCCGGTCCTGGATGAAATCGCCGGTCATGGATTTTTCCTTCGCGAACGCCGCGGAGCTGTGGGCGGGGCGGCTCGTGCCGTCGCGCCACAACACCAGCGCGCCCGACATGGTGTTCCGCGATTTCAAGGCGGCGCCGTGATCGCGATTTCCAGCGGGCATTGCGCCCTCGATGCTTTTCTCGCCGGTCCTTATCGGCGCATGCGGGGAATGTCCTCGCGGTTCGCCGCCGCGATCTGCGGCCATGTCATCCGCCGGCAGACGGCGCTCGGCATGACCGGCGACCTGCTGGAGATCGGAACATTCGAGGGCCGCTTTTTCGTCGCGATGGCGCTGCTGCTTAGGCCCGGCGAGCATGC
>DASPZC010000374.1:0-12571 GCA_035636455.1 Xanthobacteraceae bacterium | reverse complement strand
ATGAGCAAGTCCGCTGCAGCCGACTTGCGTGCGACGCGTCTCGAAGGATGGGAGCGCGTCCATGGTTCGAGACGCCGCGCTTCGCGCGGCTCCTCACCATGAGGCCGGAAGAAGCAAGGCGGAAATTGCGACTGCTGCCGTGAAACGCGTCGACAGGGCGGCGCAATAGTCGGGGCTCCGCCCCGCGCCTCAATTCAGCTTCGCCTTCACGTCCCTGATCCCCTGGGCGATCAGCTCGTCCGCCACCGGCCCCTTGGCGCTCTGCGCCAAAATCTTTTCCGCCGCGGCGACGGCGGCTTCGGCGGCGGCGGCGCGCACGTCGGCGAGCGCCTGGGTCTCGGCCTGGGCGATCTTGGCTTCCGCCACCTGCGAGCGGCGCGCGACGAACTCCTCCATCTTGGTCTTCGCTTCGGCGGCGAGCCGCTCCGCCTCGATTCGCGCGCTCTCGATGATGGCGCTCGCCTCCTCCTCGGCCTGATGGTGCTTGCGCTGGTATTCGGCGAGCAGCTTTTGCGCCTCCTCGCGCAGCCGGCCCGCCTCGTCGAGCTCGGCCTTGATGCGCGCGCTGCGCTGGTCGAGCGCCCCGAGGATCATCTTCGGCACGCCGAGATAGGCGAGCGCCGCGATGAACAGGACGAACCCGACGCCCACCCAGAATTCGGCTTCGTACAGCATGTGTGCTTCAGCGCTTGAGCGCGTCCTCGACCGCGGCCTTGACCGCGGCGTCGGCCGGCGTCGTTCCGATCAGCCGCTCGACGATCGCGGCCGCCGCTTCCGCCGCGATGCCGCGCACGTTGGCCATGGCGGCGTTCCTGGTCGCCGCGATGGCCTTCTCGGCCTCGGCGAGCTTGACGTTGAGCGCCGCCTCGAGCTCCTTGCGGCGCGCCTCGCTCTCGGCCGCGAGGCGGCTGTGGGTTTCGCCCGCGATCGTCTGCGCGCGGCCGCGCGCGTCGGCCAGCGTCTTCTCGTAGGCCGCCAGCTCGGCGTCGGATTTTTCCCGCAGCTCTTCCGCCTCGCCCAGGTCGCCGGCGATCTTCTCCTGCCGCTGCTCGAAGATTCCGCCGATGCGCGGCAGCGCGAGCTTCGACACCAAGAGGTAGATGAGCACGAAGGTGACCGCCAGCCAGACCAGCTGGGACGCGAAGGTCTCCTTCTGGAACGGCGGAAAGCCCGGCTTGTGGCCGCCCGAAGGCACCTCGGTATGCGCCTTGGTCGCCTCGGCCATCTTTAAAGGGCGAACAGCAGCAAGAGCGCGATCAGCAGCGAGAAAATGCCGAGCGCCTCGGTGACCGCGAAGCCGAAGATCAGGTTGCCGAACTGGCCCTGGGCGGCCGACGGATTGCGCAAGGCGGCGGCGAGGTAGTTGCCGAAGATCGTGCCGACGCCGACGCCCGCGCCGCCCATGCCGATGCAGGCAATGCCCGCGCCAATATATTTCGCAGCGATCGGATCCATGATGAGAGCTCCTTTCGAGGGCTTGAGGGAAGCGGCGCGCTCAATGGCCCGGATGAAGCGCGTCGTTGAGATAGATGCAGGTGAGGATGGCGAACACGTAGGCCTGCAGGAACGCCACCAGCAGCTCGAGCGCGGTGAGCGCGACGACCATGAAGAGGGGCAGCACGGCGCCGAGCCAGCCGGCGACGCCGATCGCGCCCAGCATGGTCACGAACGCGCCGAATACCTTGAGCGTGATGTGGCCGGCGAGCATGTTGGCGAACAGGCGCACGCTGTGCGAGATCGGCCGGATGAGGAACGAGAACACTTCGAGCAGCACGACCAGCGGCAGGATGTAGACCGGCACGCCGCCCGGCACGAACATGCGGAAGAAATGCAGGCCGTTCCTCCAGAAGCCGACGATCACGACCGTGAGGAACACGAGGAGCGCAAGCGCCGCCGTGACCACGATGTGGCTCGTCACCGTGAAGGCGCCGGGAATGAGTCCCATCACGTTCGCCACCAGGATGAACATGAACAGCGAGAACACCAGGGGGAAGAATTTCATCGCTTCCGGCCCCGAGGCGGTGCGGATCATGTCGGCGACGAATTCGTAGGATATTTCCGCGAGCGACTGCAGCCGGCCCGGCACCAGCGCGCGGCGTCGCGTCGTGCCGAGCAGCAGGAGCGCGATCCCGACGAGCGCGATCAGCATGAACAGCGCCGAATTGGTGAAAGCGATCTCGACCGAGCCGATGCGGCCGATCGTGAACAGGTTGGTGATCTGGAACTGATGGATCGGGTCGGCGGTCATGACCGGGTCGGTTCCTCGTCAATTCAACCTACTTGCGGCCGTCCGGCGAACCTGTCCCGCCGGCGCCCGCCACCCGCACCACGTTGATCACGCCCGCCGCGAAGCCGAGCAGCACGAACACGATCATCCCCCACGGCGAGATCCCGAGCACGCGGTCGAGGAACCAGCCGAGCAGCGCTCCGCCCAGCACGCCGGCAACGAGCTCGGTCGAGAGCCGGAAGCCGCGGGCGATCGCCGAGGCGTCGGCGGCCGGCCGGGACGCGGGGTCGGTTCGGGGTGATCGGCGCGCGCCCACGCGGTCGAGCCGTTCGCCGAGCCGCCGGAGCCTCGCGGAGAGAGCGGCATCGTCGGCCGGCCGGGACCCCTGTTCCCCGTTCCCGCGCGCGCCGTCGCTCATGCTCCCGACACTCGCGAAACCTGAGGAAATCCGGGCCTTTCCCCCAACCTGCCCCAAGGCCGCGCGGACCATACTGACCGGGTCCGGCAGTGTCAAGAATTGGGCGTTTCTCCGTAAGGTATTGAAAGTCAAGACGTAACCAGCCGCTTGTCGCCCGCATGGAGCGCAGCGCAATGCGAGATCCGAGGCCCGGGATTTCGCTCACGCTCATCCGGGCTACGGCGTACGATTGGACTACTGACGCCGTCGCGCGCGATACCGCGCGCCATGCGACCCGCGATGAGAAAAGGCACCACGATTGTAGCCAGACGCCTCCCTGACGGAAACCCTCGTCGAGGTGCTTCCCGACGGATCGACGCGGCCGCTTCCGCCCGAACGGACTGATTGGGCAGCGTTGGATGCCATGACGGAGGAGGAAATCAACGCGGCGGCGTTGGACGATCCTGACAACCCGCCGCTGACGCCTGAGCGGGCCGCGCACCTCAAGCGCGTCCCGCAGGTCAAGGTGATGCGCCGCGCGCTTGGTCTTACGCAAGAGGAGTTTTCGGCTCGCTTTCGTATCCCCCTCGGCACGCTCAGGGATTGGGAACAAGGCAAGACGGAGCCGGATCAGGCCGCGCGTGCCTACCTCACCGTCATCGCGCGCGAGCCGGAGGCGGTGCGCAGAGCTCTCGAGTCGAGGCCAATCCCATAGGCGCTTCGCCTGCGACGGATTGCTTCGGTATGCGACGTCGCCATGCCCGCGCCGCAAAGCCGGCATCGATTTGGGATCGGAGGAACGTCATGCGCATGATCGCTGCTGTGCTTCTTCTCGGTGTCGCGGCCGGCATTGCGCCGGCAATGGCGCAGGGCGCGTCCGAAGGCGGCGAGAACGGGCGTTACACCTTCAAGGACGTGCCGGACGGCCTGCTGCGGCTCGACAGCCGCACCGGCCAGGTGTCGCTGTGCAGCCGCATCGCGGCGACCTGGGCCTGCCGCACCTTGCCGGATGACCGCCTCGCCCTCGAGAACGAGATCGGCCGGCTGCTCGACGAAAACACGGCGCTCAAGAAAGAGCTGCAGGCGCGCGCGCCGGCGCCGGCCGAGCCGCCGGTGGCGGTCGCGCCCCAGCCGGTTCCGCCCGCCCCGGCCGTGCCCAAGCGCAGCGAGCGATTTCAGCCGCCGAGCGACGAAGACCTCGACCAGATGATGTCGTTCCTCGAAAAGATGTGGCGGCGCCTGCGCGACATGGCCGAGCGGACGCAGCGGGATTTTGACCAGAAGGGCCCGCGCAAGAACATGGGCGACAAACTCTAACGCCGCCTCCGCGCCGCGAGCCCATGCCGATTCGCCTGCATGCCGTCCACAGCGCCGCGCCGCAGATCGTCGCCACGGCCAAGCTTGCTGTCGCAACCGCCGGCGAAGGCCTCGTCGAGATCACCCGCGAGGTCGGCCGCTTCCTCGCCGAGGCGAAAGCCGGCGACGGCGTGCTGTTCGCCTATCTGCGCCACACCTCGGCGTCGCTCGCCATCCAGGAGAACGCCGATCCCGACGTGCGCACCGATCTCGTCACCGCGCTGCGGCGGCTCGCCCCCGATGACGCCGGCTGGGTGCATGACGTGGAGGGACCCGACGACATGCCGGCGCATGTGAAGGCCATGCTCACCGGCGTGTCGCTGCATGTGCCGGTGACCGGCGGGGCGCTCGGGCTCGGCACCTGGCAGGGCATTTATCTGATCGAGCACCGCAGGCGGGCGCACGAGCGCGAGGTCGTCCTGCAATTCATCGGCAGCCGGCGGAAATAGCGAATAGTGAGTAGCGAATAGCGAATAGTAAGCAGGAGTTGAGAGTAGGGAGTAGCTTTTCCTACTCGCTATTCGCTATTCGCCCGTTCCGCTATTCGCTACTTCGCTGCTTCCGGGCGAACCAGAACAGGAAGATCACGAACACGATGATCGAGCCCTGCACCGCCATGTAGAAGCCGAGCGGCAGGCCGATGACCGGCACGAAGATCTTGTTGAGCTTGGGAATGTAGATGTGGACCGCCAGGAAGAAGAACACCCACCCGGCGAGCATCGCCAGCATCAGGTTCTTGCTGCCCCTCTGCCGGAACGGCTGCATGAGGTCCGGCATGGCCGGCCAGTGGAAAGAGTGCTTGTCGATCATCGCTGCCCCCGCGTCGCTGCGATCCGGCGCCGAACCCCCTTGGCTTCCTGTCCCCGACCTGCCGTTGAAGTGTCGGCCGGCCTCCTTAAGAATTGGTTAACGATGTGTTACCTTGCGCGCCTTGCGTCGCGTCCTCATCCTGAGGAGCGCACCGAAGGCGCGCGTCTCGAAGAGCCTGTCCCCGCAAAGGCGGGGAATGGCACCAAGCGAGTCTGTGGCCATGGTTCGAGACGCCCTCGCTGCGCTCGGGCTCCTCACCATGAGGTCCGGGGAGTGGAGATGAACAGGGTGCAGGAATGAGCGAAACGGCCGCATATCGCCTGGTGATCGCCGACGATCATCCGCTGTTCCGCGGGGCGCTGCGCGAGGCGGTGTCGGGCCTCCTCGCCGACGCCGACATCGCGGAGGCCGGCTCGTTCGACGAGGTTTCGGCGCAGCTCGATCGCGCCGGCGACATCGATCTCGTGCTGCTCGACCTCGCCATGCCGGGGGTGCGCGGCTTTTCCGGGCTGATGTACCTGCGCGCCCAATACCCGAGCGTGCCGGTGGTGGTCGTCTCCGCCGCCGACGACGCGGCGGTCATCCGCCGCTGCATGGATTTCGGCGCTTCCGGCTTCATCCCCAAGACCCTCGGGGTGGAGGCGATGCGCGGCGCGATCGCCCGCGTGCTCGAAGGCGGCGTGTGGACGCCGCCCGATGTCGACCTCTCCGGCAAGCCCGACGCCGACACCGCCGAGCTGATCGCGCGCCTCGCGACCCTCACCCCGCAGCAGGTGCGCGTCTTGATGATGCTCTCGGAAGGCCTGCTCAACAAACAGATCGCCTACGCGCTCGGCGTGTCGGAGGCGACCGTGAAGGCCCACGTGTCCGCCATCCTGCAAAAGCTCGGCGTCGAAAGCCGCACCCAGGCGGTGATCGCCGCCGCCAAGATCGAGCTCGACCACTGGCCGCATACGACGGCGGCGGAGGGCTGATCCCTCCCCCGCTTGCGGTCGCTTGCGGGGGAGGGTCGGCTCGCGTAGCGAGCCGGGGTGGGGGCTGGTGCAGCAAGCGCCGGCGCTTGTGACTTGCCCCCTCCCGGCCGGCTTCGCCGGCCGACCTCCCCCGCAAGCGGGGGAGGATGGGCGCCTCACTCCGCCGCCACCCGCTGCGCCCGCCATTGGGCCAGCAGGGCGCGCAGCGCGGCGGGCTTTATCGGCTTGTTGAGCACCTGGATTTGCCGTGCGCGCGCGTCCTCGCGCACGCGCGGGCTGCGGTCGGCGGTGATCAGGATCGCCGGCAATTCGCCGCCCAGTTGCCAGCGCAGCTGCACGACCGCGTCGATGCCGTTGCCCTCGTTGAGGTGATAGTCGACCAGCAGCCCGTTCGGCCGCGCCTTGGCCTCGGCGACCGCCGCTTGCGCCGCGTGCAGATCGGCGGCCTTGAGCACGCGGCAGCCCCACCCGCCGAGCAGCGTCTCCATCCCGTCGAGGATTTTCGGCTCGTTGTCGATGCACAGCACCGTCATGTCGGCGAGCCGGCCGGGATCGACGCGCTTGGCCGCCCGCGGCATCTCGCTCGGCAGCGCGGGCGCCACCGGCACCTCGGCGGAGAAATGCGAGCCGCGGCCGACCGTCGATTCCAGGTCGAGCTTGTGGCCGAGCACGCGCGCGATGCGCTCGACGATGGAGAGCCCGAGGCCGAGCCCGCGCGCGATCTTGGCGCCCTGGTCGAGGCGCTGGAACTCGCGGAAGATCGTTCGCCGCTTCGAGTGCGGGATGCCGACGCCGGTGTCGTAGACATCGATGCGCAGGCGCGCCCCGCGGTGCCGGCAGCCCACCAGCACGCGGCCGTGCGGCGTGTATTTGACCGCGTTGGAGACGAGGTTCTGCAGCAGCCGGCGCAGCAAACGCCGGTCCGACCGCACGGTGAGCGAGCACGGCACGAAGGTGAGATCGAGGCCCTTCTCGCGGGTCAGCGGGGCGAACTCGACCTCGAGCTGGCGCAGCAGGTCGTCGATGCGGAAGGTCGTGACCTCCGCCTTCATGGCGCCGGCGTCGAGGCGCGAAATGTCGAGCAGCGCGCCGAGGATTTCCTCCACCGCCTCCAGCGACGCGTCGATGTTGCCGACGAGCGCCGCGTCGTCCCGGCCGCCCTGGCGCTCGACCAGGCTGGTGACGTAGAGCCGCGCGGCGTTGAGCGGCTGCAGGATGTCGTGGCTGGCGGCGGCGAGGAAGCGCGTCTTGGAAATGTTGGCGTCGTCCGCGTCGGCCTTGGCGCGCGCGAGCGCCGCATTGAGCCGGGTCAACTGCTCGGTGCGCTCGCGCACCCGCCCCTCGAGCGTTTCGTTCGCCCGCTCCAGCGCTTCCGCCGCCTGTACGCTCGGCGTGATGTCGGTCAGGGTGGCGACGATGCCGCCGTCCGGCATGCGGTTGACGCGCGCCTCGACCACCAAGCCGCGATCGGGGAAGCGCTCCAATATCGGCTCGGCGCTCGCCAGATAGCGCGTGACGCGGTCGCGCACGAGGTCCTCGACGCGGCCCGGGCCGAGCGCGCCCTGCTCGGCGTTGAATTGCAGGATCTCGTCGAGCCCGATGCCGATGCGCACGAACTCGGGCGGCAGGTCGAGAATCTCGCCGAAATACCGGTTCCAGCAGATCAGCCGCAGATCCTTGTCGAACACCGCGATGCCCTGGCGCACGTGATCGAGCGCGGTCTGCAGGATCTCGCGATTGTACTGGATCGCCGTATTGGCGTCGTCGAGCAGCTTGAGCGCCGCCTTGCTCGACATGGTGCGCTTGCGCAGCAGGAGCGAGAGCACGAGCCGCGAGGAGGCGGCGCCGATCGCCGAGGCCAGCAGGTGCTCGGCGTAGCGCAGCAGATGAAAGTCGGCCTCGTGCGCCGGATCGAGGCTCAGGCGCCGCGCCGACGCGAAGCTCGTAAACGAGCCGCGCGTGCGCTCCTCGCCGAGATAGCGCGCGACCGTGTTGGTCAGCTCGCCGACCGTGACCGAGGAGCGGCGCAGGCGGAAGCTCGGCGCGATCGGGGCGAGTTCCGGCGGGAAGAACAGGTTCGCCTGCAGCCGCTCGATCGGGGCCGGCAGGCGATGCAGCGAGAACACCACGTAGGCGAGCACGTTGAGCGTGAGGCTCCAGATCAGGCCGTGCACCAGCGGCGGCAGCTGCAGCCCGAGCAGGCCCTGCGGGCGGAGCATCGCGATGCCCCACGGCCCGGCGGCGACGACGCTGTGGTCGATCAGGCCGGCGTCGACGAAGCTCGGCAGCAGCAGCGTATAGGCCCACACCAGGACCCCCGCCGTCATGCCGCCGATCGCGCCGCGCGCGGTGCCGCGGCGCCAGATCAGCCCGCCGAAGAAGGCCGGCGCCAGCTGGGCGATGGCCGCGAACGACAGCAGGCCGATCGAGGCGAGTTGCGCCGCGCCCGAGGAGCGGTAATAGAGATAGGCGAGGAACAGGATGAAAAAGATGGCGAGCCGCCGAATGGTCAGCAGCATGCGGCCCACGTCCTTCGATCCGGAGATGAAGGATTCGCGCCGCTTGAGCACCATCGGCACCACGATGTCGTTCGACACCATGATGCCGAGCGCGACGCATTCGACGATCACCATGGCGGTCGCCGCCGACAGCCCGCCGATGAAGGCGACGAACGCCAGCGCGTCCGAGCCGCCGACCAGCGGCAGGGCGAGCACGTACATGTCGCTGTCGACCGCGCCGCGCGGGAAGCTCAGCAGGCCGGCCACCGCGATCGGCACCACGAACAGGTTGATCAGCACCAGGTAGAGCGGGAACAGCCAGGCGGCGCGCCGGACCTCGGCCTCGTTGTTGTTCTCGACGACGGCGACGTGGAACTGGCGCGGCAAGAGGATGATCGCCGCAAAGGACAGCAGCGTCTGGGCGATCAGCGTTCCGGTCCGCGGCTCGCTGGTGAGCACCGCGGCGATGTCCGTCCGCTGCATCGCCTGGGCGAACAGGTCCGCCGGCCCGTTGAACATCACGAAGGTCACGAACACGCCGACGGCGAGGAACGCGAACAGCTTGACGATCGATTCCGTCGCGATCGCCAGGATCAGGCCGTCCTGATGCTCGGTCGCATCGATGTGCCGGGTGCCGAACAGGACCGCAAAGCCGGCCATCGCCAGGGCGACGAACAGCGCGATGTCGCCGAGTTCCGGCTGCGCCGCGCCGGTGCTCGCCTCGATGTGGGCGAGGATGGTGCCGAGCGAGCCGGAGACCGCCTTGAGCTGCAGCGCGATGTACGGGATCGTGCCGACGATGGCGATCAGCGCCACGGTGGTCGCGACCGCCTGGTGCTTGCCGTAGCGCGCGGCGATGAAATCGGCGATCGAGGTGATGTTCTGCGCCTTGGCGAGGCGCACGATGCGCACGATCAGCGGCCAGCCCAGTCCGATCATCAGGATCGGGCCGACATAGATGGTGATGAAGTCGTAGCCGGTGCGCGACGCCAGCCCGACCGAGCCGAAGAACGTCCACGACGTGCAATAGATGGCGAGCGACAGCGGGTAGATCAGCATGCGCGAGCGCCCGTCGCGGCCGCGCGCGCGCATGCGGTCGCCGTAGCTCGCCACGACGAACAGCAGCCCGATGTAGCCGAGCGCGACGACGACGACGAACCAGCCTTGCAGCATGAGCCATCCGCACCGAATGGGCGCCGGCGGCGGCCGCCCGCGCGGGATGGGCGGAACCGCAGGCCCCTGTATTGATTACACTAATCCAAGTCGCGGCGCGAGGAGGCGATGATGCTCGAGGAATTCAAGAAATTCGCCATGAAGGGAAGCGTGGTCGATCTCGCGATCGGTGTGATCATCGGGGCGGCGTTCGGCAAGATCGTGGAGTCGATGGTCGGCGACATCATCATGCCGGCGGTGGGCGCCGTCACTGGCGGCCTCGACTTCACCAACCACTTCGTTGCCCTGGCGAAGTCGGTGACGGCGACGACGCTCGCCGATGCCAAGAAACAGGGCGCGGTGCTGGCCTGGGGCAATTTCGTCACCGTGGTGATCAATTTCACGATCATCGCCTGGGTGCTGTTCCTCGCCGTCAAGGGCATGAACCGCCTGCAACTGCGCGAGGAGGCGAAGCCGGCCCCGCCGTCGCCCCAGGAAAAGCTGCTCACCGAAATCCGCGACTTGCTGGCGCGCAGGCCTGCATAGGCGGCTATCTTCCTCCTCATGCTGAGGAGCCCGCCGAAGGCGGGTGTCTCGAAGCACGCACTGTTGCTGGCGCGTGCTTCGAGACGGCCCGCTACGCGGGCCTCCTCAGCATGAGGGACGTGGAGTTATTGACGGCGGGGCTGCTATACGATGTCGATAAAGGACGCGGAGGAGCGCATGAGCATGCCGGCCGTGCAGCCGAACGAACAGGCGACCCTGCTCGCAGACCTGCGTGCCGAGGCGCGGGCGGCGCCGGAGAGCGGCATCGTCGAGGTGATGAACTACGGCCGCCTGCGCGAGGGCCTCATTCCCCTGTGGGCGGGCGAGGGGGACCTGCCGACGCCGTCCTTCATCAGCGAGGCGGCGACGCGCTCGCTCGCCGCCGGCGAGACTTTCTACACCTGGCAGCGCGGCATTCCGGAACTGCGCGAGGCGCTCGCGCGCTATCACGGCCGGCTCTATGGGCGCGAGTTCTCGGCGGACGAGTTCTTCATCACCGGCTCGGGCATGCAGGCGATCCAGATCGCGCTCGCCATGACGGCCGGCGCTGGCGACGAGGTGCTGATCCCGACCCCGACCTGGCCGAACGCGGCTGCGGCCGCGGGCGTCATCGGGGCGAAGCCGGTCGAGGTGCCGATGCGGTTCGGAAATGCCGGCTGGACGCTCGATCTCGAGCGCCTGGAGCGCGCGGCCGGCCCACGCACGCGCGCGCTGTTCGTGGTGTCGCCGTCGAATCCGACCGGCTGGACCGCGACGCGCGAGGAGCTGGCCGCTCTGCTGGCGCTCGCGCGCCGGCACGGCCTGTGGGTCATCGCCGATGAGACCTACGGCCGCTTCTGGTACGGCGAGGGCGGGCGCGCGCCCTCCTTCCTCGACGTGATGGAGGGCGAGGATCGCGTCGTCTTCGTCAACACGTTTTCCAAGAACTGGGCGATGACCGGCTGGCGCATCGGCTGGATCATGGCCAATCCGGCGCTCGGCCAGGTGGTCGAGAATTTGATCCAGTATTCGACCTCGGGCGTTGCCCAGTTCATGCAGCGCGCCGCGGTGACGGCGATCGAGCGCGGAGAAAGCTTCGTCCAGCATCAGATCGCGCGGGCACGCCGCGGCCGCGCCATCGTGTGCGGCGCGCTCGGCTCGGTCGGCCGGTGCCGGTTCGCGTTGCCGCACGGCGCGTTCTACGTGTTCTTCGCCGTCGAGGGCGAGAGCGACACGCGGCGCCTGGCGCTGCGGCTGATCGACGAGGCGGGGGTGGGGCTTGCTCCCGGCACCGCCTTCGGGCCCACGTGGCAAGGCTGGCTGCGCCTGTGCTTTGCCCGCAACGCCGAGCAGCTCGAGGGCGCCATGCAGCGGCTCGTGGCGAGCCTCGCCGCGCGGGCCTGACATGGCCGCTGCCGCGTCGCTGCGCGATGGCCTCATTCGCCTTGCCGAAACCTTGATCATCGGCGCGGCCGGCGGGGCGGCGCTCGGGCTGGCAAAATTTCCCGCCGGCTGGCTGTCGGGCGCGATGATCGCGGTCGCCGCCGCGGCGATCGCCCGGCGCCCGGTCCTGCTCCCCAATCGGCTCGCCCAGGCGGCTTATGTGGCGCTCGGCATCTCGCTCGGTGCCGCGGTGACGCCCGACACCATCGCGCGCATATCGTCGTGGCCGGCGAGCCTGCTGGTGCTCGCCCTCGCCATGGCCTGCAACAGCCTCGCGGTCGTCGTCTATCTGCATCAGGTGCATCGCTGGGACACGCTCTCCGCGCTGTTCGCCTCGGCGCCGGGCGGCCTGTCGCAGGCGCTGGCGCTGGCGTCGGAAACCGGTGCCGACCTGCGCTCGGTCGCGATGGTGCAGTCGGTGCGCGTCCTCGTGCTGACCGCCGGATTGCCGCTCGTGGTTGCCGGCTTCGGCGTCACCGGTGGCCGGCCGCCGGGTGCCGCGGTCGAGACGGCCGCGTCGTTCGGCGAGCTGGCCGGGCTCATCGTCGCCGCCACCCTCGGCGCCGTCGCGGCCTATTGGGTGCGCGTGCCGGGCGGCCTTCTGGTCGGCGCCATGGCGGTGTCCGGGCTGCTGCACGGCATCGGGCTGGTGAAGGTCAACCTGCCGCCCTCGCTCGCCATCGCGTCGTTCGTGGTGATGGGCTCGATCATCGGCGCGCGGTTCGCCGGCACCGACATCTGGCTGTTGCGGCGCCTCATCATGGTGGGCCTGGGTGCGCTGTTCGTGGGGACGACGGTGTCGTCGGCCTTTGCGGTCGCGGCCGCGTTCCTGCTGGCGCTGCCGGTCGGCGACGTGGTGATCGCCTATGCGCCGGGCGCGCTCGAGGCGATGAGCACGCTCGCCTTCGCGCTCAATCTCGATCCGGCGTACGTAGGCACCCACCACATCGCCCGGCTGATCTTCGTGTCGCTGATGATGCCGATCGTGGTGCACGCCATCCGCCGGCGCGGCGCGAGCCCGAAGAGTTTGTCCGATCAAAGAACGGCTGAAGCGAAAGCAAAGCCCGCCGACGCTACTCCGCCGCCAGCGCCCGGTTCCTGAGCGGCAGGCCCAGGCGTTCCCACACGTCGACCAGCGCCTCGGCCAGGCGGTCGATCAGGTGATCGTCGTGATAGGGCGTCGGCGTGA
>DASPZC010000373.1:0-3795 GCA_035636455.1 Xanthobacteraceae bacterium | reverse complement strand
CCTTCGGACTGCCCGGCGACGTGCCGGCGCGCGACAAGATCGCCATGGCGCCGGCGACCTATCACGACCAGATCGCCATGCCGCCGGCCACTTATGACAATGTCTGGGTCAAGCCGGGCGTGACGACCGCGAGCCAGTTCATCACGTCGGACCAGTGCATCGGATGCCACAGCGCCGGCGGCACCGGGCTGCAATTCGACATGACGCAGCCCGGTCCCGACGGCAAGCTCGTCAATATCTCGCCGTACGGGACCTGGCGCGGCTCGCCGATGGGACTGGCGGGGCGCGACCCGATCTTCTTTGCCCAGCTGGCGAGCGAGACCGAGACGTTCCATCGCGACTCCTCGGCGATGGTGCAGGACACCTGTCTCGGCTGCCACGGCATCCTCGGCCAGCGCCAGTTCGCGATCGACACCCATGCGAAGACCGGCACCTGCGCGCCGTTTTCGCGGCAGACCGTGAGCTACGTGCCCTATCCGCCCGATACTCCCGGCGCCAAGGACGCCAATTACGGCGCGCTGGCGCGCGACGGCATTTCCTGCGCGGCCTGCCACCATATGATCCTGGGCGAGAAGGATTCGGCGCGCTACGCCAACGACCCGCAGAACAAGTGCGTCGAGCAGCGCCAGGCCGCGCTCAACCCGGGCCTCGCCAAGTTCGCCAAGACATTCACCGGCAGTTTTTTCGTCGGGCCGCCGGACCGCATCTACGGGCCGTTCCAGGATCCCAAGCTCAAGTCGATGAAGAACGCGCTCGGCATCGAGCCGGCGCACAGCCAGGCGATCACCAGTTCCGAGCTGTGCGGCAGCTGCCACACGGTGCACCTGCCGGTCCTGCACCGCGGCCGCACCATCGGCCACACCTACGAGCAGACGACCTATCCGGAGTGGGCGTTCAGCGATTACCGCACCGGCGACTCGCCCGACGGCGCGCTGCCGTACGGCTCCGGGCCGCAGGCGCAATCGTGCCAGGGCTGCCACATGCCGAACAAGGACGCGGCCGGCAATCCGTATCGCAGCAAGATCGCGGCGATCCAGGAATACACCAACTTCCCCCAGGCCGAGCACACGCTCCCGCGCAAGGACATAGACCTCGAGGAACGATCCGGGTTCGGCCAGCACACCCTGGTCGGCCTGAACATCTTTTTGTTGAAGATGGCCGCCCAGTTTCCCGATCTGCTCGGCATCCGTCCGGCCGATCCGATGCTCACCACCAAGGGGATCGATTCGATACCGACGGCCGAGGCCGCGATGGTCGACCAGGCGATCAACCGGACGGCGGCCGTCACCATCGGCGACGTCAGGAACGACGGCACGACGTTGCGCGCGCGGGTCACGGTGATCAGCCGCGTCGGCCACAAGTTCCCGTCGGGCGTCGGCTTCCGCCGCGCCTTCCTCGAGTTCAGCGTCCTCGACGTCAAGAACAACGTCCTGTGGTCGTCCGGCCGCACCAACGCCGCGGGCGTCATCGTCGACGACAAGAATGCCGCGATCGCCGGCGAGCTGTGGTGGAAGCACGATTGCTCGGCGCGCATCGATCCCGATAAGCGCATCCATCAGCCACACTATGAGAAAATCGAGCGACAGGACCAGGCCCAGATCTATCAGGAGCTGGTGGCGACGCCGCCGGACGTGGCGGAACCGCGCTGCGGCATCGGCGCGCCGGCGGCGGGACAGCTCACCACCAGCTTCCTGTCGATCTGCAGCAAGGTGAAGGACAATCGCCTGCTGCCGCACGGCTTCCTGCCTCTGGACGAACGCAAGCGGATATCGCTCGCGCTCGGCGCCAAGGAGGACATGGCCGACGACACCGACCCGGTCGGCGTGGGCGACGATCCCGATTATCGCACCGGCGGCAGCGACTCGCTCGAGTATCGTGTCCCGCTCACGGCGCTCAAAGACAGCGGCAAGCCCGCCGCCATCCAGGCGACCCTCTATTACCAGGCGACGCCACCGTTCTACCTGCAGGATCGGTTCTGCACGTCGAAAAGCACCGACACCCGGCGCCTCTATTACGTGGCGGGAAAGCTCGACCTCGCCGGCACGCCGGCGCAGGACTGGAAGCTCCGCGTCGTGACCAGCGGGCCGGTGTCGGTGCCTTAGCAGGGGCCCGGGCGGCAGGCCCCGCGCGCCCGCACGCCAATGTGATGCGGGACGCGGCCGGTCGCGGAATATCTTCTTCGCGCCGGGGTACTACCTCATCGGCCGGCCGTGCGCCGGACCGAAGGTTTTTGGGAGGACGACAATGCATCGCAAAACGTTGCTGGCCGCCGCCGCACTCGCGTCACTGGCGCTGGCGTCGAGCGCATGGGCGCAGGACACGGTGCGGGTGCGCGGCACGATCGAGCGGGTCGACGGCCCGGTCTACCTGGTCAAGTCGCGCGACGGGTCGGAGCTGAAGGTGACGCTCGCCGACAACGCGCTCGTCGTCGGCATCGTCAAGGCGTCGCTCGCCGACATCAAGCCGGGTTCGTTCGTCGGCGTCACCGGCATGCCGCAGCCCGACGGCAGCCAGAAGGCCCTCGAGGTGCACATCTTCCCGGAGGCGATGCGCGGCACCGGCGAAGGTCACCGCCCATGGGACCTGCGGCCCCAGAGCACCATGACCAACGCCAATGTCGAGCAGGTGGTCACCGGCGTCGACGGCCACACCCTGAGCGTCAAGTACAAGGACGGCGAGAAAAAGCTGGTCGTTCCGCCCGATACGCCGATCGTCACCTACGTGCCGGGCGACAAGAGCGAGCTCAAGCCGGGCGCCAAGATCTTCATCGCCGCGGCGGCCAAGCAGGCGGACGGAAGCCTGCAGGCCCCGCGCGTCAATTACGGCAAGGACGGCCTCACGCCGCCGATGTGACCGGGCGGCGATCGCCTGGGATGGGTTGACGCCGGCGAAGGCCGGCGGAAGCCCATCGGCGGGTTGCCCCGCTCCGCCGGCATTTGCTAGGTTCGCCGGCCTGGGGACGATCGCTCTACTCCGGAGTTCGGGATGTATTTACGGCTGCTCGCGCCGCAATTCGTGATTCTCTACCTGTTCACCGCGTCGGTGATCTACGTGCATTTCCGCGGCCGGGAGAAGCTCCGGCTCGGCCGCCAGCTCGGCGATCATTCGACCTACGTCGCCCCCTATAACGTGCTGATGTACATGTTCTCGGCGGTGCCCAACAAGCCGGTCCTCTCCACCAAAAAATTCCCCGAGCTCAAGGTCCTGCGCGACAATTGGCAGGTGATGCGCGAGGAGGCGCTCAAGCTGTTCGACGAGGGCTATATCCGCGCCGCGGCCAAGAACAACGACTGGGGCTTCCACTCCTTCTTCAAGAGCGGCTGGAAACGCTTTTATCTCAAATGGTACGAGGACTTTCTTCCCTCGGCGCGCGCGCTGTGCCCGAAGACGGTCGACATCCTCAATTCGATCCCGAACGTGCACGGCGCCATGTTCGCCATGCTGCCGCCCGGCGCCAAGCTCGGCAGCCACCGCGATCCGTTCGCCGGCTCGCTGCGCTACCATCTCGGGCTGGTGACGCCGAACTCCAACAAGTGCCGCATCTTCGTCGACGGCGTCGAATGCGTGTGGCGCGACGGCGAGGATTTCCTGTTCGACGAGACGTTCATCCATCGCGCCGAGAACGCGACCGACCAGACGCGCATCATCCTGTTCTGCGACGTCGAGCGGCCGATGAAGTACCGGTTCATGACCGCGCTCAACCGCTGGGTCAGCAACCACATCATCAAGGGCGCCGCCACCGACAACATCGAAGGCGAGCGCGTCGGCGCGATCAACAGGTTCTTCACCCATGTG
>DASPZC010000372.1:0-4250 GCA_035636455.1 Xanthobacteraceae bacterium | reverse complement strand
GTGTAGATGTAGAGCGCGCGGTCCTCGATGGTGAGCGCGCGGCGCTCGCCGCCGTCGAGCGGATGGCCGGCGTGCTGCTCGATCTCGCGGTCGATCCGCGCAAATCCGCCGCCGCTTTCGCCGTGCACCCAGACCTTGGCGTTGACGGCGAGATGCGGCTGCGCGGTCGCGAAGGTGCCGGCCAGCTCGGCCGCCACGACGATGTGCTTGGGCGCCACCACGTTGATGCAGTGGGCGAGCGACGCGCCGGCAAGATTGGTGTTGAGCAGCGCCGCCACGCCGCCGGCGCGCGTCACGCCGAGCCAGATCGCCATGAACTCCGGACGATTGGGCATCAGCAGGCAGACGGTGTCGCCCTTGGCGAGGCCGTGCGCCAGCGCCCAGCGCGCGTAGCGGTTCGAGCGCTCCGCCAGCGCCCGATAGGTCAGGCGCTCGCGGTCGGACAGCAGCGCCGGCGCGTCGCCGAATTTTTGCGCCAGCTCCTCGACCACCGCCGGAAAAACCCGGGTCGGGTTCTTGGCAATCGGCGTCGTCATCTTCAGCGTGCGCATCGCCCCCTTGAGGGTGATCACGTCGCCTTGAAGGCGCTCCAGCAATCCCATGCGTCTCCCTGCGGGCGCCCGCGCCTTGTTGATGCCGACACGGCCTTTCTCTCACAACAGCAGCATCAGGGAGTTGAAGCCGGCTGGCAAGGGTGATCAGCGAGGACGGTTGCGTCCATAGCCCTTACGCAAATAGTCCTTGTAACGCTCACTGAGATCGGCCGGCAGTCCTTTCACCGACCCAACCAGATCGGCAATGAGTTTGGGGACTCCACGTTTCGAACGGGAGCTCGCGGCGGTGCTCGATCGCTTGGGCGGCCGGGATTTTCTCATGAGCAAGTTTGTAGCATGGCGTCGTCAGCAACGACAGTCGCACGCCGCCGTCAGCGATCGGCGCCGCCGAAGGGGATCAGCGGATTGTCGAGGAGCGCGGCGCGGTCGGGTTGATCGGGGCGGGCGGTGCCCGCGAAGGCGTTGAACAGGTCGGCGATCGTGCGCGGATCCATGTCGCAGGTGATGAACACCAGGCGGGTGCGGCGGTCGTCGTCCGGCCAGGCGGCGAGCGCGGTCGGCGGATGGAACACGTGCTGCACCCCGTGGATCACGATCGGCGTCTCCGGCGTCTCGGCGATCTTCACGATGCCCTTGACGCGCAGGAGGTTCGGGCCGTGCAGCGAACGCAGCAGCTCGAGGAACATGTCGAACGCAGCGGCCGGGATCGGCTGATCGCTGGCGACCGAAAGGGAGCGAATCCGTTCTTCGTGGTGATGATGATGATCGTGCCCGGGCGCGGCGGTCGCCGCCGCGTACGCTTCCTCGGCGAGCCAGCGCCGGACGTCCGGGGTCTTGCGGTCCGGGTCGTAGAGGCCGCAGTTGATGAGGCGATCGGCGCTCGCCTCGTTCGCTGCGACGTCGAGGATCGGGGCGGCCGGATTGATCCGCCTGAGCCGCGCCAGCAGCTGCGCGCCGGCGTCGCGGCGCTCGGCGCTGTCGAGCAGGTCGGTCTTGGCGAGCGCGATGCGGTCGGCGACCGCCGCCTGCTTCACCGATTCCGGATGCGCCTCGAGGGTCGCCAGGCCGTTCACCGCGTCGACGACCGCGATCACTCCGTCGAGGCGATAACGCATCACCAGATACGGATGCATCATCACCGTGTGCAGGACCGGCGCCGGATCGGCGAGGCCGGTGGTCTCGAGCACGACGCGGCGAAGGGCGAGCCGGCGATTGTCGAGACCGCGCAGCAGGCGCTCGAGCGCGTCGATCAGGTCGCCCCGCATGGTGCAGCACACGCAGCCGCTCGGCAGCACGGCGATGCCCTCGTCGATCTTCTCGACCAGCAAATGATCGAAGCCGATCTCGCCGAACTCGTTGATGAGGACCGCGGTGTCGGCAAGCGCCGGGTCCTTGAGCAGACGATTGAGCAGGCTGGTCTTGCCGGCGCCGAGAAAGCCGGTCAGCACCGTGAGCGGCAGCGGCGCGGCCGGCCGCCGCGACGGCCCGCGCGCGGTTGGCGCGGCCGGCGGCGCGTCGCTCATTGCCTGGACGGCGAGGGTTGCGGGGCGGCAGCGCTGCTCGACGAGGCGGGCGTCATGATCGGCGCCGGATGAAACAGATCGGCGCTCGGCGGGCTTGCGCCGGACGCGGACGGGGCGGCGGCGCCCGGCGCTGCGGCGGCGGGCTTGTGCCGCGGCTTGGCGGGGGCGGGGGCGAGACCAGGGGCGGTCGACGTGGCCGCGGGGGCCGGCTTTGCGGCCTTCTTGCGCGGCGCGGCGCGCGGCTCGCCGGTTCCCTGCGACGCCTTGGCGAGCGCGGCGTCGGGATTACCGGGCTTCTTCGCCGACCCCACGAACACCACGACCGGCGGCATCGACGGCACCAGCGGCCCGAGCAGTGAGGCGGCTTTCGCCGATTTGCCGCGGGCGTCGCTGTAGGCGGCGCTGCGGTCCGGATCGCCGGTGGGCGGCGGCTCTTCCTCGGCGGTCTCGGCCGCCGGCCGATGCCGGTGCTTGCCGCATACCTCCTCGCGCAGGTCGGGCGGCGCCGCATCGATCGGGCGCAGGCCGTCGACCGTACCGAGCGAGGGCAGCAGCCATGACAGCATATTTCCGGAAAAGCCCTGCTCGAACAGGCGCACGACCTTTTGCGTGCGCACCGCCGAGGACGGCGCGCCGAGCACGACCGCGATGAGCCGCCGGTTGCCGTGCGTCGCGGTCGCCACCAGGTTGAAGCCGGATGAGCAAATGAAGCCGGTCTTCATGCCGTCGGCGCCCGGATAGCGATCGATCAGCGGATTATGATTGTGCATGACGCGCCGGCCGAAGCGGATCGCCGGGATGCGCCAATAGAGCTCGTATTCGGGGAACTCCTGGATCAGCGCGCGGGCGAGGATCGCGAGATCGCGCGCCGAGGTGACCTGATCGTCCGCCGGCAGCCCGTTGGGATTGACGAAGTTCGACTGCGTCATGCCGAGCCGCCGGGCCGCGCGGTTCATCTCGGCCGCGAAATTGTCGACCGAGCCGGAAACCCCTTCCGCCAGCACGACCGCCATGTCGTTCGCCGACTTCACCATCATCATCTTCAGCGCGTTGTCGACGTTGACCTGGATGCCGGCCTTGAACCCCATCTTGGACGGTTGCTGCGCCATCGCGTTGGCCGAGACGGTGAGCAGCTTGTCCATCGCGATGCGCTGCTCCTTGACGGCGCGCAGCGTCGCGTAGGCGGTCATCAGCTTGGTGACCGACGCCGGGTGCCATGGATAGGTGGCGTTCTCGGCAAACAGCACCTTGCCGCTGTCGGCGTCGACCAGCAGCAGCGCCTCCGCGGACGCGGAGCGCGCCGGCAGCATCAGCGCCACGGTAGCAATGGCGAAGGCGACGAGGCGGGCTGACGGCGTCAGGCAATACGGCACTGGCTGCGATCCGGTCGGGTTGCTCGGGCCTCGAAGCGGGTCGGTCATCCGTGCCGATGTCGCCATCCGGCAGGAGATTGGTTTTCGGTCGGCAGGTCCGCGCGGCTTGGACCGGCAGCGCCGGCGCGCTATGTAGTCCGATTGCGGAGCGAACGCAAAGCCGCCCGTTACCGTTCCGCTGCATGGTCGCGCAGCGGCAAAATCGACGCGGAAAGCGACCAAAGTTCGGCAAAGGAGACCGCCATGACCGCCTGCATCGTCGGATGGGCCCACACGCCGTTCGGCAAGCTCGACGCCGAGACGGTCGAGAGCCTGATCGTGCGCGTGGCGACGCAAGCCCTGGCCGACGCCGGCGTCGCCGCCAAGGACGTGGACGAGATCGTGCTCGGCCATTTCAATGCCGGCTTCTCGGCGCAGGACTTCACCGCCTCCCTGGTGCTCCAGGCCGACCCCGACCTGCGGTTCAAACGCGCGACGCGGGTCGAGAACGCCTGTGCGACCGGCTCGGCCGCGGTGCACCAGGCGCTCAAGGCGATCGACGCCAAGGCCGCGCGCATCGTGCTCGTCGTCGGGGTCGAGCAGATGACGACGACGCCCGCCGCCGAGATCGGCAGGAACCTGCTCAAGGCCTCGTACGTGCGCGAGGAGGCCGACATCGCCGGCGGCTTCGCCGGCATTTTCGGCAAGATCGCGGGCGTCTATTTCCAGAAATACGGCGACCAGTCGGACGCGCTCGCCCGCATCGCCGCCAAGAACCACAAGAACGGGGTCGGCAATCCGTTCGCGCAGATGCGCAAGGA
>DASPZC010000371.1:0-6366 GCA_035636455.1 Xanthobacteraceae bacterium | reverse complement strand
CCCCGCAAGCGGGGAGAGGGAGAAGACCCCCGCTTCGCGGGGGAGGGATTCAACAAACAGGAGCGGCACATGAGCTTCATCGAGGTCAACGGCACGGCGCTGCGCTACGAGCTGTCCGGCAGCGGCGCGCGCGCGGTCGTGCTGATCCACGAGATGGGCGGCACGCTCGAAAGTTTTGACGGCGCGGCGGCGCTGCTGGCCCGCGACCGGCGCGTGCTGCGCTACGACACCCGCGGCGCCGGACTGTCGCAGAAGGTGCGCGGCGCGCTGTCGATCGACACCATGACGGACGATCTCGTGGCGCTGCTCGATGCACTCGGCATCGGCTGGGCGGCGCTCGCCGGCGTCGCAGTCGGCGGAGCGATCGCGCTGCACGCGGCCGTGCGGCATGCGGCGCGCATCGCCGCCGTGGTGGCGACGAGCCCCGCTGTCGCCATCGCGGCCGACCGGCGCGCCGCCGTGCTGGTGCGGGTCGATCGGATCGAGCGCGAGGGCATGGCGGTCGCGGCGGATGACAGCTTTGCGTCCGGCTATCCGCAGGAGCTGCGCACCGACCCGGTGTGCTTCGCCGCGTTCCGCGCCCGCTGGCTCGGCAACGATCCTCTGAGCTACGCCACCATCTACCGCATGCTCGCCGCCGCCGACCTCACCGGCGAGCTGGCCCGCATCGCCTGCCCGACGCTCGTCGTCGGCGGGCGGCTCGACCGCACCCGCCCGCCGGCTCTGGCCGAGCCGGTCGCCCGCGCCATTCCGGGCGCGCGCTACACGGTCGTCGAGAGCGGCCACTACATGGCGGTGCAGACGCCGGAGCTGCTGGCGAAAACGATCGCCGAGTTTTTGGATCAAACAGGCGCGTGAGTTACACCGTCGCCTGGGTCCCCAAAATCACCGTCGCCTGCGAGGAGAGGACGCCGCCGTTGCCGTGGGCGATGGCGACCTCGCAGTCCTTGACCTGGCGGGCACCGCACTCGCCGCGCAACTGTCGCACCGCCTCGATCAGCAGGAACAGGCCGTACATGCCGGGATGGCAGTAGGACAGGCCGCCGCCGTTGGTGTTCACCGCCAGCTTGCCCTTCGGCGCGATGCTGCCGCCCTTGACGAAGCGGCCGCCCTCGCCCTTGGGACAGAAGCCGAGGTCCTCGAGGAACAGGATCGTGTTGATGGTGAAGGCGTCGTAGAGCTCGACCGCGTCGACATCGGCGGGCCCCAGCTTGGCCATGGCGTAGGCCTGCTTGCCGGACGCGACTGCGGCCGTCGTCGTCAGGTCCGGCATGCTGGAAATCGCCGAGTGGGTGATCGACTGGCCGCAGCCGAGCACGTAGGCGGGCGGTTTCTTCAGCGTACGGGCACGCTCGGCCGAGGTGACGACGACCGCGCCGCCGCCGTCGGTCACCAGGCAGCAGTCGCGCACGGTGAACGGGTAGCTCACCATGCGCGAGGAGAGCACGCCCTCGATGGTGAGCGGCTTCTTCTCCCAGGCGACCGGGTTGAGCAGCGCCCATTCGCGCGCCGCCACCGCGACCGCGGCGAGCTGCTCGCGGGTGGTGCCGAACGCGTGCATGTGGCGCGAGGCGGCGAGCGCGTAGGCGCTCGACGGCATGAACGGCTTGAACGGCGTCTCGTACGGATTGATCTCGCGCATCGAGGCCTGGCGGCGGCCGATGCTGCGCTGGGTGCTGCCGTAGGCGATCACCGCGACGTTGCACATCCCGAGCGCGATCGCCGCCGCCGCGTGGGCGACGTGGTACTCGAACGAGGAGCCGCCGACGATGGTCGAGCCGATGCAGGGCGGATCGATGCCGAGATATTCGGCGAGCGCGAGCACGGAGAGCCGGCTCTGCGCGGTGGCGGCGAACAGGCCGTCCACGTCCCTGAGCGCAAGCCCGCAATCAGCGAGCGCGCGCCCAACGCCCTGCGCCATCAGGTCGATCGGCGAGAAGCCGTCGGCGACCTGGCCAAGATCGGATTCGGCGACGCCGACGATGGCGGCGCCGCCGCGCTTGAGCCCGTTCATCGCGCGCCCTCCGGCACGAACACCGGACAGGGCGGCTCGTCGCCGCCCGGACGATGCACGCGCAAGCGCACGCGCATGCCGATCTTCACCGCCTCGGGCGCAACCTCTTCGACGCGGCTCATCAGGCGGAACCCTTCGTTGCAGTCGATCAGCGCGACGTTGTACGGCGCGCCCTCCGTCGGATGCACGACCGTGGTGGCGTAGACCGTGCCGGTCCCGACGCTGACGCGCCATTCGAGCCGGTCGCTGCCGGTGAACGGGCACAGCACGCGCGGATAGAACACGGCGCGGCCCGCCTGCGGGCTGAATTGATAGGCCAACTCGCCGCGCTCGAGATGGTCGAGATAGGTCTTGAGCGGCGATGGATTCTGGGTCTGCATGCATCTCCCCGTCTTGCGGCCGGCCATTTAACCTGTCGCAACAGCGGCGGGCAACCGTGTAGCCCGCATGAGCGCAGCGATATGCGGGACATGCGTCCCCGGATTTCGCTGCGCTCATCCGGGCTACGTTCGACCGGAATTTGCTAAGCTCAGGGCAAATCGGGGAGAGCATGACCGCGCCCCTCATCGATGTCGCCGACCTGACGAAGGTGTTCGCCAACCCGGGCGACGGCATGGCCGGCGGCGTGCGGGAGGCGTCTTTCACGCTCGCGCCCGGCACGTTCTTCACGCTGCTCGGTCCGAGCGGCTGCGGCAAGACGACGACCTTGCGCTGCATCGCCGGCCTCGAGCAGCCCGACCGCGGCACGGTGCGGGTGGGCGAGCAGATTTTCTTCGATGCCGCGCGCCGCATCTCTGTGCCGCTCAACCGGCGCAACATCGGCATGGTGTTCCAGTCCTACGCGATCTGGCCGCACATGAGCGTGTTCGAGAACGTGGCGTTTCCGCTGCGCGTCGCCAAGGACCGCCGCTACGGCCGGGCCGAGATCGAGCGGATCGCCGGCGCCGCGCTCGCGACCGTCGACCTCGACGGGTTCCAGTCGCGCCCGGCGACGCGGCTGTCCGGCGGCCAGCAGCAGCGGGTGGCGCTGGCGCGCGCGATCGTGCGGCAGCCAAAACTCCTGCTGCTCGACGAGCCGTTGAGCAATCTCGACGCGGCGTTGCGCGAGGAGATGCGCAACGAGCTCAAGCGGCTGCAGCAGCAGATCGGCATCACCACCATCTACGTCACCCACGACCAGGCCGAGGCGCTGGAAATGTCCGACCTCGTCGCGGTGATGAACCACGGGCGGGTGGTGCAGATGGGCGCGCCGCGCGAGATCTATCTGCGCCCGCGCGACGCGTTCGTGGCGGGCTTCGTCGGCACGACAAATCTGCTGCGCGGCGCGCTGGTCGAACGCGGCGCGGGCGACCGCATCGCGATCGTGAAGCTCACGGACGGGCAGATCGTCCGGTGCCTCGCGCCGGACGGCGCCGTACAGGAGATCGCCGTGTCGGTGCGGCCGGAATCGATCGCGATCGTCGCCGACGGCGCGGCGGTTCGCGCCGGCTGCAACCGGATGGCCGGCACGGTCGTGCTGTCGAGCTTCCTCGGCAACATGAACCGGCTGAGGATCCAGGTCGGCGACGAGATCATGCAGGTGAGCTGCGGCCCCGAGCTGAATCATCCGCCCGGCGCGGCGGTCGCGCTCGAGTTCGCGTACGAGAATGCCATCGCGGTGCCGGTATGACCGAGCCCGCCGAAAACGCGCGCACCCGCGGCGTGGTCGCCTATGACGACGTTCGCATCGAGGTGATCGCCGAGGGCAACGGCCCGCTGATCGTGATGCTGCCCTCGCGCGGGCGCGACTCGCAGGACTACGACGAGGTCGCGGCCGGCCTCGCGGCGGCGGGCTTCCGGGTGCTGCGGCCGCAGCCGCGCGGCATGCTCGGCAGCAGCGGGCCGCTCAAGGACATTACGCTGCACGATCTCGCGCGCGACGTGGCCAAGGTGATCGAGCACGAGAATGCCGGCCCGGCCGTGCTGGTCGGTCATGCCTTCGGCCATTTCGTGGCGCGCATGCTCGCGGTCGACCATCCGCGGCTGGTGCGCGGCATCGTGCTCGCCGCCGCCGGGGCAAAGAGAATTCCCGCCGGGTTGAGCGAGCTGGTGTCGAAGGCGGGCGACCCTGCCCGGCCGGACGCGGAGCGGATCGGCATCATGCAGCGCCTGTTCTTCGCCCCCGGCAACGATGCGTCGGTGCGGCTCGACGGCTGGTTCCCGGCGGCGAGCGAGGCGCAACGCCAAGCGAATCTCGCGACCAAACAGTCGGAGTGGTGGGCGGCCGGCGGCGTGCCGCTGCTCGACCTGCAGGCGCAGCATGATCCGTTCAAGCCGCCGGAGAGCCGCAACGAGCTGAAGGAGGAGTTCGGCGACCGGGTCACCATCGTGACGATCCCCAACGCGAGCCACGCGCTCATCCCCGAGCAGCCGCAGGCGGTGACCGAGGCGATCGTCGCGTGGGTGCGGAGGCTGTGAGCGTGATGAGACAATTTCGTTCGCCACTCGCAATCGTCCTGGCGGTTGCGCTCCTTTTCTGCTCCTCGGCCTTGTGGGCGGTGGCCCAGGAGGCCGCGATCGACGTGACGATCCTCGCCATCAACGACTTTCACGGCAACGTCCGGCCGCCGGCCGGCGGCATCCGCATCGTCGACCCGAACGACAGGACCCGGAAGATCAGCGTGCCGGCGGGCGGAGCCGAGCACATGGCGACGCTGGTCAAGGAGCTGCGCGGCAAGAGCAAGAACAGCGTGTTCGTCGCGGCCGGCGACCTGATCGGCGCGAGCCCGTTCCTGTCCGCGCTGTTCCGCGACGAGCTGACCATCGAATCCCTGTCGCTGATGGGTCTCGACATCGCGGCGGTGGGGAATCACGAGTTCGACAAGGGCAGGGACGAGCTTGTGCGCATGCAGAACGGCGGTTGTCACCCGACCAAGGGCTGCCAGGGCCCGCATCCTTTCCTCGGCGCGAGATTCCGCTACCTCGCCGCCAGCACCGTCGACAAGCGCACCGGCGCGACGCTGTTCCCGCCCTACGCCATCAGGGAATTCGGCGGCGTGCCGGTCGCCTTCATCGGCCTGACCCTCAAGGGCACGCCCGACATCGTCACGCCCGCCGGCGTCGCCGGGCTCGCGTTCGCCGACGAGGCGGACACCGTCAATGCGCTGGTGCCGCAGCTGCGCCAGCGCGGCGTCGAGGCCATCGTGGTGCTCATCCACGAAGGCGGCTTCCCGGCCGGCGACTACAACGAATGCCCGGGGATATCCGGCCCGATCGTCGACATCGTCAAGAAACTCGACAAGGCGGTCGACCTGGTGGTGAGCGGCCATACCCACCGCGCCTATATCTGTTCGATCGACGGACGGCTCGTCACCAGCGCCGACCAGTACGGCACGCTGGTGACGCAGATCGATCTCAAGCTCGACCCGAAGACCCGCGACGTGGTGAGTGCCAAAGCCAACAACCTGATCGTGCGCACCGACACCTATGCGAAGGATGCGGAGCAGACGGCGCTGATCGCCGCCTACGACGTGCTCGCCCGCCCGCTCGCCGACCGCCCGGTCGGTTCGGTGAGCGCGACGCTGTCGCGGGCGCCGAGCGCCGCCGGGGAGAGCGTGCTGGGCGACATCATTGCCGACGCCCAGCTGGCCGCGACCCGGGCGGAGAAGGACGGCGGCGCGGCGATCGCCTTCACCAACCCGGGCGGCATCCGCACCGACCTCGTGAGAAAGGCCGAGGGCGGGATCACCTACGCGGACCTCTTCGCCTGCCAGCCATTCAACAACCAGCTGGTCACGCTCACCCTGACCGGCGCGCAGATCAAGCAGCTGCTGGAGCAGCAATTTCTGAACCAGCCGGAGCCGATCATCCTGCAGGTCTCGGCCGGTTTCGCCTACAGGTGGGATGGGGCGCGGCCCGTCGGCGACCGCGTGCCGGCGGACGGCATCATGCTCAACGGCCGTCCGGTCGATCCGCGCGCGCCCTATCGGGTGACGGTGAACAGCTTCCTCGCCAGCGGCGGCGACCGTTTCCTCGTTCTGGCGCAGGGCATCGAGCGGCGGACCGGCGGGTCCGATCACGATGCGCTGGCCGATTATTTCGCGGCGAACAGCCCGGTGGCGCCACGCGAACTCGGCCGCATCCGCCGGGCGAATTGATGCTCATCCCTCTTTGCACAGGGGAGAGATCAGCGCGCTGACTTCTGCGAATCCCTCCCCCGCTTGCGGGGCGCTTGCGGGGGAGGGTTAGGGTAGGGTTAGGGTGGGGGCAAGTGGCGCAAACGTCAGAGGTTGGCGCTGGGAAGCCCCCACCCGGCGCCGCTTCGCGGCGCCGACCTCCCCCGCACGCGGGGGAGGTATGGAGCTTTACTCCGC
>DASPZC010000370.1:0-3865 GCA_035636455.1 Xanthobacteraceae bacterium | reverse complement strand
GCGCCGGCATGACTGACCTGCTCAACCGCCGGTGCTTTCCGCCGGGGTGCCGGGATCGCCGCCGCGGTCCCGCGGCGCCGCGACCGGATCGAACGCCGGAAAGGCGAGCAGGCCGGCGAGAAATCCGCCGATATGCGCCTCCCAGGCGACCACCTGGCCCTCGCCGACGATCGGCACCGAGGTGAATGCGAACAGCAAATTCAGCCCGAACCAGGCGGTCAGAAAAACGAGAACGCGTCGGTCGCGCAACGCCGCCGTGAGCGGCGCGGCCGGGACCCGGTAGGCTCCGTCGTCGCGGCCGCGCAACAGGCCGAGCGGGCCGCCGCGTTGGAACGCAAACCGCATGGCGGCGGCCATGAAGCCGGAAATCGCCGCCGATGCGCCGACCACCGGCTGCAGTTCGCCCGCATGGGCGAGGAGGTGGGCGGCCGCGCCCGCCGCCGCCGTGACGGCGAAGAACAGAAGAAAACGCGGCGTTCCGAAGCGGCGCGCCACCGGCGAGCCGAAGGCGAGCAGCCACACGCCGTTGAGGCCGAGATGGGTCCAATCGCCGTGGATGAACGCGTAAGTGACGAAGGTCCAGACCTCCGCGCCGAGCCCGCCCGGCAGGGGGCCGAACGCGCTTGCGCCGTAGCGCGCCGGGATGAACGCGAACAGCAGCAGGACCTCGATGTCGTCCGTCTCCGAGAGGATGAGCACGCGCACCCCCTGCACGAGGATGAGGACGGCGAGCGTGACGGTCACGGCCCGCGGGACGTTGAAGATGGGTTCCGATCCGAAGCGCACGGGAAATCCGGTGATTTGTGCCGCCGCGAGATAGGCCGCAAATCCCCGCCCGGGGCAAGCCGCGATTGATCGCCGGACAAAATTTTGGGGAGAGCACCGCCCTCCCCGCAGATTGCCGGTGCTTGTCGCGTCCCCGTCGACCGGCGCCGCACGCCCCACCCCTCCCCGTCCTGGAAGGCATCGGCCGATCGGCGATCCATCGGATCGGCCGCGAACCTAGGCGCAAAGATTTGCGCCGCCAACGTCAAGCACCGGGTAACCCTAACGACCGCTTCACGCCCGCCTGTCCGGCCGCCCATTCGGCTCGGCATGCGCCGTGCTCAGTCCGGCCTGCCGCACCCGCCCGCGTGCGCGCCTGTCCCGAACGGGGACACGCCCGGGCGACGCGACGGCAAGACAGGGGCTGGCAATGAAGCATCCCTCGAGCCGCGAGCTGTTCGCCCACTGGACCGAGCGGCGCGGCCCGCGCCCCGAGCCGGAGCGCGGCGAGATCGAGCCTGCGGCGTTTCGCAGGTCGCTCGGCGACGCCTTCATCCTGGGAACGGATTTTGGCGCAGAGCCCTCGTTCCGGCTGGCCGGGACCCGCGTTTGCGCGCTGTTCGGACGCGAGCTGAGGAACGAGGCCTTCGCGGCGTTGTGGCCAGCGACGCAGCAATCCTCCGTCCGCCACCTGCTGTCTCTCGTCGGCGGCGAGGCCGCGGCCATCATCGCCGGCGCGCGCGGCCGCACGCCCGAGGGCTTCGCGACCGACCTCGAATTGCTGCTGCTGCCCCTGCGCCACCGGGGAAAGCCCGGGCTGCGGATGCTGGGCGTCCTCGCCCCGATGGCTGTTCCGTTCTGGCTCGGATCGAGCCGGCTGGAATCCCTGGCGCTGGGGGGCCTGCGTCACCTGGGAACCGCGGTCGACGGCGCGGCGCCGTCCCGCCTCGCGGTTTCGGCCCGGCCCCGGCTGGTCGTTCACGATGGCGGCCGGCCCTGACGGGCTCGACAATCGGCGCGCGCATAACGACCCTTTAACTATGCCTGCCTAGTCTCGGCGGCCGAATCCGGACTTCGGCGAAGGCCGCCGCGTCATGTCGGTGCTGCACAACATTATCGACGCGCTGCCGCAAAGCGATGAACGGCGGCGCTTCCAGCGCGTGCGGGTCAATCTGCTCGGCCGCTACATGCTGTCCGATCGCCGCGAATATCCCTGCCAGGTGCAGGACATGTCGCCCGGCGGCATGGCGCTGGTGGCGCCGGTCGCCGGCAAGGCCGGCGAGCGCGTCGTCGCCTATATCGATCACCTCGGCCGTCTCGAGGGCACGATCGTGCGCGTCTATCCCAACGGCTTCGCCATGACCATCGCGGCGACCGCGCGCAAGCGCGACAAGCTCGCCGCCCAGCTCACCTGGCTTGCCAACCGGCATATTCTCGGCCTGCCGGAAGACCGCCGCCACGAGCGCATCATTCCGCGCAACCCGCGCACCACGATGGTGATGCCGAACGGCATCTCGGTCACCTGCCGCATCATCGACATGTCGCTGTCGGGCGCCGCCATCGTGAGCGAGACCAAGCCGCCCATCGGCGCGCTGATCTGGCTCGGCAAGACGCAGGCCCGCGTGGTTCGCGTGAACGACGAAGGTTTCGCCGCCGAGTTCACCCGCCTGCAGCATCCCGATTTTCTCGAAGAGAACGTCACCGGTCCGTAAACGCGACCCGGCCGGCCCGACCGGCCGCGCGCCCCCGGCCGCGGCCGCCGCACGGCCGCGTTGAGCGCGCCCGCCTCCCTCCTCCCCGACGATCGTTAACGCCGCCCGCTTGCGCCGGCGCGAAACCGCGGCGCGGCCGGCATCGCCGTGGTAAATGCCGACAATTTTATTCAATTCGAGATCGTCGGCATTTTAATCGATGTTTCGTCAAATACGCGAAGCATTCGATGCGCCTTTTATTTGGTTTGTCGTCAATATGACTTGTTCGGCTTAGCGGCACTTCAAAGGCTTTGTGGGAATAGTGGCCCCAAGAAGACGGGAGGGGTCACAAATGAAGTGTTGTCTCCGGCTGATACTGGGGAGCGGAGCGGCCGTCGTCTGTTTGATGCTGGCCGCGCCGCAAGCCCGGGCGGGGAGCGACCAGCCGTTCCTGCTGACCGGCGACACCGCGCGTCCGCCGATCGGCTGGGTCGAGTTCTGCGCCGAGCACCCGCGCGAATGCGACGTAAAGCCGACGGCACCGCGCGACGCGGTGCTCTCGCCGAAAGCCTGGAAGGATCTCGTGCGCGTCAACAAGAAAGTGAACGAGACCATCAAACCGATGACCGATCTCGAGCATTACGGCGTGGTCGAGAAGTGGGCCTATCCGGACGACGGCTACGGCGACTGCGAGGATTACGTGCTGCTCAAGCGGCGCATGCTGATCGAGGCGGGGTGGCCGCGCGAGGCGCTGCTGATCACCGTCGTGCGCGACCGCAAGGGCGACGGCCACGCGGTGCTCACGGTCAAGACCGACCGCGGCGAGTTCATCCTCGACAACCAGAACGAGGCGATCGTGCTGTGGTCGGACACCGGCTACCGCTACGTCAAGCGGCAGTCGCAGTCCGATCCGAACATATGGATTTCGCTCGGCGACATGCGGCCCTCAAGCGCGACCGCGACCTCGCGCTGACGGCAACGAGCAAAGAGCTACGCGCACCCGGTCACGTCCCCACCCCTCCCCGTCCCCAGACCGGGTTCGCGGCGGCCGGCCTCCCCCAAGGCCGGCCGCACCTTTTTCAAATGCAGAAAACCCGCATGGTTATTGAGTTTCGAGCGCAAGCATTCGGCAACTCGATACGGAACGAAGCGGGAATCGCGCAACTCGACCCGTGGAAAATCCGTGGAATGCGTTCACGGTAGGTTCCCTACGCAAGAGCGGGCCGACTACGCAACCGGTACCGCCTGGCGCCCAGCACTCGCCCGCGTTCAGCGGTGAGGCGCGGTCGCCTCGCATGGCACGCCGTCCGCTACCGGGAAGGCTGGTGGGGTAGTGAAGGGTTACGGGGGTTCGATAGATGGATATCAGCGACCTTCCACCCCCGCTGAACGCCAATGCGATCCAGAAG
>DASPZC010000369.1:0-4764 GCA_035636455.1 Xanthobacteraceae bacterium | reverse complement strand
ATAGCCGACTTGCGAATCATAATGCCGATCTCGGGTAAACCCGAGATCGGTGGCGCGCTCCTCAGGATGAGGGTTTCGCTACTCGTTTGTTTGTATAGCCAGCCTTACGCCGCCTGCTGCGCGGTCGGGCCGTCGCCCATGATGGTGGTGCGGCGCATGTCGCGCGGCTCCTTGGTGTCGCGATAGGCGCGCGCCCGGTGCATGGTCTGCCGGTTGTCCCATATGACGAGGTCGTGCAGCCGCCACTGGTGCGCGTAGACGAACTGGCGCTGCGTCGCGTGCTCGGTCAGGTCGCGCAGGAACGCGCGCGCCTCGGGCACCGGCCAGCCGACGATGGCGCCGGCGTGCGAGGCGAGAAACAGCGATTTTCGGCCGCTCACCGGATGCGTGCGCACCAGGCGCTGGCGCACCGGCGCGAACGTGACCTTTTCTTCCGGCGTGAACTCGGTGAAGCCGAGCAGGCCGCGCGAGTACATCAGCGAGTGCTCGCAGATCAAATCCTCGATCTCCGCTTTGGTCTCCTGGTCGAGCGCGTCATAAGCCGCGCGCATGTCGGCGAACTCGGTGTTGCCGCCGGCCGAGGGGATCGCCCGGGCCGAGAGCAGCGAATATTTCGCCGGGGTGGAGCGGAACGCGCTGTCGGAGTGCCACAGCCGGTTTCCGAGATTGAACATACGCCGGCGGTCGTCGCGGCCGAACAGCTCGTTGTCCTTCTTGATATTCGAGACGTCGGCGAACTCGATGCGCAGCCGCCGCTCCTCCGGCTTGGTGATGTTGCTGCCGACGGCTTTCTCGATCTCGCCGAAATTGCGGCTGAACGCGAGCTGCTGGTCGTCGGTGATGTTCTGGCCGTGGAACACCAGCACGGCATGCTTGTCCATGCCGGCCTCGATGGCGGCGACCTCCTCGCGCGACAGCGGCTTGGCGAGGTCGATCCCGTCGACCTCGCCGGCGATGACGGGAGTCAGCGGACGGATGCTGATGCTCATGAGAGCCTCCTTGAACCGCGCTATTTCTTCCAGCCTTTCATCGGCCATTCGAGCTTCGAGGTCGCCCGGTCGAGCGGCCACACCGACTTGTATTCCTTGCCCTGCAGCTGGATCAGATAGGTGGCGGAGAGCGTGTTCTGGCCGGTCTCGTCGAACTTGACGCCGCGATAGCCGATCATCAGCGCGTCCGGCTTGAGGTCGGTCTCCTGCAGCGCCTTCTGGATCTTCGCCGGGTCGGTCGAGCCGGCGCGGTTGAGCGCATCGACCAGCACCAGGAAACCCTGCATCCAGCGCGCGCTGGTGTCGTCGAGCTCCCGGCCGTATTTCGCCTTGAACAGGTCGTTGACCTTGTAGGAGTTGCTGCCCGGCTTGCCGACGTCGAAGGCGCTGCGGTTCATGGCGCCCTGGGCCAGGTCGCCCACGGTCGGGATGAAGGTCGGGTCGGAGAAGCCGGCGTCGTCGCCGATGATCATCGGCGGCACGTAGTCCAGGTTCTTGAGCGTCTTGAAATAGAGGATGGTGTCGGCCGTGTAGCTGATGAAGATCACCGCGTCGGGCTTGAGTTCCTTGAGCTGCAGCACCTGGCCCGATACGTCCGAGCTGTTGGCGTTGTAGGGAATCTGCGCCGCCACGTTGATGCCGACCTTGCGGGCGGCGTCGAGGATGCTGGCGGCGACCGAGGTGCCGTAGTCGGTGTTCTCGTTGACGATGGCGATGCTGTCGACCTTGCGGCCGGACTGCTTGAGCCCGGTCAGGAACTCCGTATAGGCCTTGGCGAAGTCGGGCGCGATCGGGCCGGTGCGGAAGATCCACTTGAAGCCGCGCTGGGTGATATTGAGCGCGACCGAATCGGCGACCAGGAACGGGACGCCGTAGCGCTCGGCGACGGCGGTCGCGGCGAGCGCCACCGAGGAGTGATAGGCGCCGAGCACCGCGGCGACCTTCTCCTGCTGGATCAGCCGCAGGGTCTGGCTCTGGCCGACCTGCGGGTTGCCCTGGTGATCGACGTTGATCAGCTCGATCCTGGCGCCGCCGAAATTGCTCAGTCCGGTCGCCCCAGCGAGCGCGCTGCCCTTGAGCGCCGGATGCGCGCCGTTGACGATCTCGGCGCCCAGCTCGAGCGCGTCCTTGGCCGAGCTGCCGGCGCTCGCCGCATTGCCGGTAAGCGGATAGATGACACCGATCTTGACGTTGTCGGCCGCCACGGCCGCCGCCGGCAGCGATGCCGCCAGCACGGCAAGCACAAGGCGAAACCAGATCCTCACAGGCCCCTCCCGGTCGTTGGTCCGGCGGCTTTGCAGGCCCGCCGTTATGGCGTCATCATCGGTCCGCGGTAGCCCGGACGCAACCGGGCCATTGTTGGAGCATGATCTTTTCCGAAAACCGGTACCCACTTTTCGGGATCATGCTCTAGATCAGTCCGCCTTGAGGCCGCGCAGGAACGCGGTGCGACGCGTCGCTGCGGCGAGCATGAACGACAGGTCGGCGCCGGCGAGCACGAAGCGCACCCCCTTGTCGATATAGCGCGGCATCAGCTGCTCGTCGTAGATGCCGCCCATGCCGGCCCATTTGCCGTGCGCCCGGCAGGCGGCGATGGTGCGGTCATAGGCGTCGGCCACGCGCGGGCTGTCGAACTCGCCGGGGATGCCCATCTCGGCGCATAGATCGTTGGTGCCAATGAGCAGCACGTCGACGCCGGGCACCGCCGCGATCTCCCTGGCGTTCCCGATGGCGCGCGGCGTCTCCAGCATGACGACCACCAGGGTTGCCGCGTTGAGCGACTTGGTCAGCTCGCCGATCTTGACCGCGCGGAAATCGAACTGCGGCATCCCGCCGGCGACCGAGCGATGGCCGTCGGGCGGATATTTGAGCTTGTCGACCACCTCGCGCGCCTCGTCGGCGCTGTCGACGTGGGGGATGACGATGCCGAGCGCGCCGTTGTCGAGCGCGCGCGTCGCCATGGCGAATTCCCCGTACGGCACGCGCACGATCGGCGCAACGCCGGCGTCGAGCGCCCCGACCGCGATCTGGCAGGCGGTGTCGAGGGTGAGCGCGCCGTGCTCGAGGTCGATGAACAGCCAGTCGAAGCCGGCCGTCTTCATCGCCTTGGCGACCTCGACGGTCCGCGCCAGCCTGATACCGACGCCGATCGATAATTCCCCGCGCTCGAGCCGCTCGCGCGCCGGATTGCGAACCGTCTCCATGGCGTTGTCCCTTGTGGTTGGTCCGGCGAATGCCGCCCGCCGGGTGGTGAGAATAGCAGAAGCGCACGAGCGAAGGAGGCGTTCCCCGGATGCGATGCAGCACGAAGCGCAGCGGAGTGGTGCATCGCTGATCCGGGACCCAGATCAGCCAAATTATTTTGGACCCCGGGTCTGCAGCGCATCATTCCGCTTCGCTGCATGCTGCGCTGCGCCCGGGGCACGTCTCGCGCCGCCTCACTCCGCCGGCACGGCGTCGGCGCGGGATTTCGCGCCCGGCCGGGGCGGCGGCGGCGCCCGCAGCGTGGCGATGAGGCCCATGATGCCGCGCGGCATGAAGATGATGAAGGTGACGAGCAGGATGCCGTAGATTGTGTTGGCGGCGCCGATGAAATTGGTGCCGAACCACACCCGCAGGCCTTCGGTAAGCGCGATCGTCAGCAGCGCGCCGACGGTCGGACCGAGCATCGCATACATACCGCCGGCGATCGCCGCGAAGATGATTTGCAGCGACACGCCGATGCCGGACACCACCTCCGGGTTTAGGTACGCGAGGTACTGGCCGAAGATGGAGCCGCCGAGCGAGGTGAGCGCCGCGCTGATGACGGTGACGCGGAGCTTCTCGCGCATGACGTCGATGCCGAGCGCCGCCGCCGCCTCCTCGTCTTCCGAGATCGCCTCGAGCGCCTCGCGCCCGACGCCGCGGTCGATCGCGCGCCAGACGACCAGCCCGCCAAGCCAGATCGTGAGCGCAATGGCGTAGAAGTAGCGCTTGTCGGGGAATTGCAGCGCGTACCAGGAATGGCCGGCAAGTTTTTGCGTCATGCCGAGCGATCCGCCGGTGATGTCGCGCGCGGCGGTGATCGAGCGCAGCACCACCTCGCTCAGCGCCAGCGTGACGAGCGCGAAGTAGTGCCCGATCACCCGGAACCGGAAACAGGGATAGCCGATGACGAGGGCGAGAAGGACCGACAGCGCCATGCCGGCCGGGATGCCGAGCCACGGCGAGACCCCCTCGTAGTTCCACAACAGCGCCGGCACATAGGCCCCCACCCCCATGAAGGCGCCGTGCCCGATCGACACGAAGCCGAACCGCCCCATCATCGACCACGCCGTGTAGATGAAGCCCCACAGCAGGATCTGGATCAGCAGATGCAGGAAATAGGCGGGCGTGACGAACGGCAGGGCGGCGAGACCCGCCACGCCGAGGATCGCCGCCATGCGCCCCGCGTTCATCGGGCCAGGATCCCGCGCGGCCGGATGAACATCAGGACGATGAACAGCGTGAAGGCGAGGACGTAGGCCCACTCCGTCGAATAATAGTAGCCGCCGATCGAGATGATCTGGCTGATGATGAAGGAGGCGATGAAGCCGCCGATCATGTTGCCGAGCCCGCCCAGCACGCAGATCATGAAGATCAGCGGCCCGAACGTGTTGCCGATGAAGGGGTGGACGTCATACTGCAGCGAGAGCAGGCAGGCCGCGAGCCCGGCGAGCGCGCCGCCGACCGCCGAGGTCACCAGATAGATCCAGCGCTGGTCGACGCCCATCAGCCCGACGATGTCGCGGTCCTG
>DASPZC010000368.1:0-5734 GCA_035636455.1 Xanthobacteraceae bacterium | reverse complement strand
TCACCGGCCTATCGCAGCACCGCCCTGCGGCATCCGAACAGACCGCTGCACGTGCTGCCGCAGCGACTGACCGAGGTCACCGGCCCGCTCTTTGGCGATGACCGGGTCGGGCCCGGCGACGACGACATGACGCAGTGGTTCGGTGGCGAGGCCGTGGGGCAGCGCATCGTCGTGCACGGCCGCGTCGTCGACTCCGGCGGGCGGGCCGTGCCGGATGCGCTGATCGAGGTCTGGCAGGCCAACGCGGGCGGTCGCTACCGGCACGTCGTCGACCAATGGCCCGCGCCGCTCGACCCGAACTTCGGCGGCCTCGGGCGGTGCCTGACCGACGCGGGCGGCCGGTACCGGTTCATCACCATCCAGCCGGGCTCCTACCCGTGGGGCAACCACTTCAACGCGTGGCGGCCGGCGCACATCCACTTCTCGCTGTTCGGCTCCTCGTTCCTGTCGCGGCTGGTGACGCAGATGTACTTCCCGGGCGATCCGCTGTTCGAGTTCGACCCGATCTTCAATTCCGTTGCGGACGCGAAGGCGCGCCAGCGCATGGTCTCGGCGTTCGATCTCGACAACACCGTGCCGAACTGGGCGCTGTGCTACCGGTTCGACATCGTGCTGCGCGGGCGCAATCAGACCCCGATGGAGCACTGACGATGCCGGGCATCACGCCATCGCAGACGGTCGGCCCGTTCTTCCATTTCGGGCTCACGCCCACGGACTATGATTTCCGCGAAGCGATCGGCAACAACCTGGTCACGCCGGACGCCTCGGGCGAGCGCATCCGCGTCGCCGGGCGCGTACTCGACGGCGACGGCGCGCCGATCGTCGATGCCATGGTCGAAATCTGGCAGGCCGATGCGGCCGGGCGCTACGCCCATCCGGCCGACCGGCGGGCGCTGCCCAACGCGGCGTTCAAGGGTTTCGGGCGCTGCGGCACCGACCAGGCCGGCGGCTACAGTTTCGAGACCGTCAAGCCGGGCGCGGTGCCCGGCCCGAACGGCAAGGCGCAGGCCCCGCACATCGTCGTCTGCGTGTTCTCGCGCGGCATGCTGCGCCACGTCTACACGCGCATCTACTTCTCCGATGAGGCGAACGACGCCGACCCGATCCTGGCACTGGTGCCGCAGGATCGCCGCGCGACGCTTGTCGCCCAGCGCCAGGCGGACGGCGGCACGCCGGTCTACCGGTTCGACGTCCGCCTGCAGGGCGACGGCGAGACCGTGTTCTTCGATATTTGATTGCTGATCCCTCCCCGCGCAGCGGGGAGGGTGGCGAGCGCAGCGAGCCGGGTGGGGTCTTCCCCACGCCGTGCTCTGCGAGAGAACCCCACCCCCGCCGCTTCGCGGCGGACCCTCCCCTTTCAGGGGAGGAATAAGAAGAAGCGAGAGAACCGGAGGAACCCAGCGATGAAAAAGACCAAGCCGCCGTTCCGCGCCGATCACGTCGGCAGCATTTTGCGCTCGGCGCCTGTCAAGGAGGCGCGCGCCAAGCGCGAGAAGGGGGCGATCGGCGCCGCCGAGCTGAAAGCGATCGAGGACCGCGAGATCGAGAAGATCATCAAGAAGCAGGAAGAGGTCGGCCTGCACGCTGTCACCGACGGCGAATACCGCCGCGCCTGGTGGCACTTCGATTTCTTCGAAGGCCTCGCCGGCGTCGAAACCTACATCACCGACCACGGCATCCAGTTCAAAGGGACGGAGACCAAGCCGAAGGCGCTGCGGATCGTCGGCAAGGTCGGCTTCAACGGCCACCCGATGCTCGAGCATTTCAAATTCCTCAAGGCGCACACCAAGCGAACGCCGAAGATGACCATCCCGAGCCCGAGCGTGCTGCACTTCCGCGGCGGCCGCGCCGGGATCAGCCGAGAGGTCTATCCGGACCTCGACCGGTTCTTCGACGACGTGGCTCAGGCCTACCGCAAGGCGGTGCGCGCCTTCGCCGACGCCGGCTGCCGCTATCTCCAGCTCGACGACACCGTGTGGGCCTATCTGTGCTCCAAGGATCAGGTCGAGCAGGCGCGCCGGCGCGGCGAGGACGTGGACAAACTTCCCGGCATCTACGCGCGCATGATCAATACCGCGATCGAAGGCCGGCCGAGCGACATGATGGTCACCACCCACGTGTGCCGCGGCAATTTCCGCTCCACCTGGATTTCCGAGGGCGGCTACGAGCCGGTGGCCGAGACGCTGTTCGGCGGCACCAATTACGACGGCTATTTCCTCGAATACGACACCGACCGCGCCGGCGGCTTCGAGCCGCTGCGCTATGTCCCCAAGGGCAACAAGAACGTCGTGCTCGGCCTCGTCACCTCGAAATCCGGCACACTGGAGAAGAAGGGCGACATCAAGCGGCGGATCGAGGAGGCGACCAAGTACGTCGCCCTCGACCAGCTGTGCCTGAGCCCGCAGTGCGGCTTTGCGTCGACCGAAGAGGGGAATATCCTCGCCGAGGACGAGCAATGGGCCAAGCTCGGGATGATCGTCGAGCTGGCCGACGAGGTGTGGGGCAAGCAGTAACCGGCACCGGGAGGCACTGACATGCTCTCACCCGCAACCCGATCGATCGAGGTTCATCGCATCGCCGGCACGATCGGCGCCAAGATCTCCGGCGTCGATCTCGCGCACGATCTCGACGACGAGGTGGTCGCGCAGATCCGGCGCATCTGGCTCGACCATCTGGTCATCTTCTTCCGCAATCAGGACCTGCCGCCCGCGCGCTTCCTCGACGTAGCGCGGCGCTTCGGCGAGGTGATCGAGTATCCGTTCCTCAAGGGCATCGAGGGCTTTCCGGAGATCATCGCGGTCACCAAGCTCGAGCACGAGAAGACCAACTTCGGCGGCATATGGCACTCCGACACGTCGTACTTGGAGACGCCGCCGATGGCCACCATGCTGATCGCCCGCGAGATGCCGCCGTTCGGCGGCGACACCCTGTTCGCCAACCAGTACCTCGCCTATGAGACGCTCTCGGACGGCATGAAGCGCCTGCTTGATGGGCTCATCGGCATCAATACGTCGGCCAAGGCGGACGCCTCGCGCACCCGCGAGGACCGCCGCGGCCGCATTCGCGACGGCGGCAAGGCGGAAGCCCAGAAGGATTACGTGGGCGAGCACCCGGTGGTGCGCACCCATCCGGAGACCGGCCGCAAGGCGCTCTACGTCAACGTCGCCCACACGCTGCGCTTCAAGGATATGACCGAGCAGGAGAGCGCGCCGCTTCTCAATTATCTGTTCCGGCATCAATCGAAGCCGGAATTCACCTGCCGCTTCCGCTGGGAGCCCGGCTCGCTCGCGCTGTGGGACAATCGCTGTGTCCACCACAACCCGGTCAACGATTATCACGGCTACCGCCGCGTGATGCACCGCATCACCCTCAAGGGCGACAAGCCGCGGTAGGTCCGCCACTCGGTGCCAAACCTCTCCCCGCTTGCGGGGAGAGGTCGACGCGCGAAGCGCGTCGGGTGAGGGGGACTTTCCGCAGACTCAGTTTGTTGAGAATCCCCCTCACCCCGCCCTCTCCCCGCACGCGGGGAGAGGGAGCCCGCGAGCGGAGAACACTACTCGTCGCCAAACACCGGCTTGCGCTTTTGCGCGTGGGCGGCGAGGCCTTCGGCCGCCTCGGCGGAACGCATGCTGGCGCGCCAGGCCCGCGCGATCTCGGCGGCATCGGCGTCCCCTGCGGCGATGCGGTTGAGCGCGCGCTTCATGCCCTGCACGGCGGCCGGCGCATTGGCGGCGAGGCGTTCGGCCAGCGCATCGACGCGCGCCGAAAGCTCGGCGGCCGCGACCGCCTCGTCGAGGAAGCCGATCCGCACCAGCTCCGCGGCATCGATCCGCTCGGCGGCGAGAAACAGCCGCTTGGCCGCGCCCAAGCCCAGCCGCGTCACGTAGCGGCGCAGGCCGCCGTAATAATAGTGCACGCCGATGCGGCCGGCCGGCATCATCAGCTCGATGCCGGCAACGCCGATGCGGAAATCGCAGGCGAGCGCGAGATCGGTGCCGCCGCCATAAAGGCTGCCGTTGACGGCGCAGATGGTCGGCACCCGCAAGGCCTCGAGCTGATCGACCATGCGATCGAACCCGGGCGCCGACGGCTCGTGCCGCGCCGGGTCCAGCTCCGCGAGATTGAAGCCGGAGCAGAACGTGCGCCCGCGCGCGGTCAGCACGAGGACGCGGATGCGCCGATCCGCATCGATGCGCGAAAACATCTCGCACAGCACGGCGATGTCAGCGGCCTCGATGCGGTTGTGGTGGCGCGGCCGATTGAGCCGAATGGAGGCGCGCGCGCCCTCGATGCTCAGGATAGGCGCGCTCGGAGCTTCGGCCGCTGGAGCCCGGTCGGTGTGGTCCCAATCCGCCATCCGGCCCAATGTGCTTGAAGACCGGCCCCCGTTGCAAATAGGTTGCCGCCATGACTCTTCCTCTCGACGGCCTCCTGGTGGTTTCGATCGAGCAGGCGGTGGCGGCGCCGATCTGCTCGTGCCGGCTGGCCGATGCGGGCGCGCGCGTCATCAAGATCGAACGGCCGGAAGGCGACTTCGCGCGCTATTACGACAAGGTCGCGGGCGGGGAGAGCGCGTATTTCGTGTGGCTCAACCGCGGCAAGGAATCCGTCGTCCTCGATCTTGCGAAGGACGCCGACAAGGCCCTGCTCGCGGCCATGCTGCGCAAGGCCGACGTGTTCGTGCAGAACCTCAAGCCCGGCGCCATCGCCAAGCTCGGCTTTCCGGTCGAGCGGCTGCGCCGCGACCACCCTCGCCTCATCGTCTGCTCGATCTCGGGCTACGGCGAGACCGGGCCGTACGCGGCGCGCAAGGCGTACGACCTTCTCATCCAGGCGGAGTCGGGACTCGCGTCGGTGACCGGCGGGCCGGAGGCGCCGGCGCGCGTGGGCGTCTCGGTCGTCGACGTGGCGGCCGGCCTCAACGCCTATCAGGCAATCCTCGAGGCCCTCATCGCGCGCGGGACGAGCGGCGAGGGCGCGGCGCTCAGCGTGTCGATGTTCGACGCCATGGCGGAGTGGATGACGGTGCCGCTGCTGCAGCACGAGGGCGGCCAGCCGCCGCGCCGGCTCGGCCTCGCCCATCCGTCGATCGCGCCCTACGGCGTGTTCCGCACCCGCGACGGCGCCGACATTCTCATCTCGATCCAGAGCGACCGCGAGTGGCGCGCGCTTGCCGAGAAGGTGCTGGGCGATCCGGCGCTCGCCAAGGATGACCACTTCGCAACCAACCTCAAGCGCGTGGAGCGCCGCGCCGAGACCGACGGGCGGGTCGCGACGGTCTTCGGCGCGACCGACGTCGCGCCGCTGATCGAGCGCCTGGCGGCGGCCGACATCGCCTTCGCGCGCGTGTCCGACATGGCCGCGCTCGGGCGCCACCCGCATCTGCGCCGCATCAAGGTCGGCCTGCCGTCCGGCGCGGTCGCCTATCCGGCGCCGGCCATCAAGCGCGCGGGCGAGAACCGGCCCTACGGCCCGGTGCCGGCGCTCGGCGAGCACACCGCCAAGGTGCGCGCGGAATTTTTGGCCGCCGAAGCGGCAGTCAAATAAAACAGGTCACAGTCCCAGCTCGGCGAACGCCGCCGCGTGGTGCTGCGCCGAATCCTCGGAGAAGCAGCAGAACACCACGTGCGTGAGCGAGCGCGGGTCGGCAGAGATGTCCGCCACCACGGTGCCGACGGCGATGCGCGCCGCGCGGTCGGCCGGGAAGGCGTAGACGCCGGTCGAGATCGCCGGA
>DASPZC010000367.1:0-1872 GCA_035636455.1 Xanthobacteraceae bacterium | reverse complement strand
GGCGGGCTTCAGCGCGGGCCGCTCCACCTTGCAGCGGTCGAAGGCGAACGGGCAGCGCGGATGGAAGGCGCAGCCTGACGGCGGCGCGATCGGCGAGGGGACCTCGCCCTGCAGCACCATGCGCTCGCGTTTGGCGCGCGGGTCCGGCAGCGGCGCCGCCGCGATCAGCGCCTGCGTATAGGGATGCAGCGGCGCCTCGAACAGCGCCTCCTTGGCGGCGACCTCGACGATGCGGCCGAGATACATCACCGCGATGCGATGGCCGATGTGCTCGACCACGCCGAGATCGTGCGAGACGAACAGATAGGCGAGCCCCAGCTCGTCCTGCAGGTCCATCATCAGGTTGAGCACCTGCGCCTGCACCGACACGTCGAGGGCGGAGACCGGCTCGTCGGCGACGATGATCGCCGGGTTGAGCGCGAGCGCGCGGGCGATGCCCAGCCGCTGGCGCTGGCCGCCGGAGAACTCGAACGGATAGCGCCGCATGGCGTCGGTGCGCAGCCCGACCTTCTCGAACAGGTTTGCCACGCGCGCCGCGCGCTCGGACGCGGAAATTTCCGGGTAATTCTCCAGCGGCTCGCCGACGATGCTGCCGGCGGTGAGCCGCGGATTGAGCGACGCATAGGGATCCTGGAACACGATCTGGATGCGCCGCCGATAGGGCCGCATGGCGCCGGCCCCGAGCCCGGTGATGTCGTCGCCGGCAAGGCGGATCGTTCCCGCGGTCGGCTCGATCAGGCGCAGCACCAGCTTGCCGACGGTCGACTTGCCGCAGCCGGACTCGCCGACCAGGCACAAGGTTTCGCCGGGCGCGATGGCGAAGCTCACCCCGTCGACCGCCCGCACCTGCGCGTCCGCCGCGCCGAACAGCTTTCGCTTGAGCAGAAAGTATTTCTTGAGGCCGTCGACCTCGAGGATCGGGGTGGGGGCGGGCGCGCTCATGCGGCCGCGGCCTTAATTTTTCGTTCGAGCATGATCTTTTCCGAAAACCGGTACCCACTTTTCGGGATCATGCTCGAGCACACGCTCGGCCTCGTGGCAGGCGACCACGTGGCCGGCGCCGACCGCGCGCAGTTGCGGCGTCTCGGTGCGGCAGCGATCGAGCGCGTAGCGGCAGCGCGGCGCGAACGCGCAGCCGACGATCGGCTCGCGCAACGACGGCACGATGCCGGGGATTTCCGCCAACCGCCGCTTGCGGTGCGGCCCGCGAAAGCGCGGGATCGAGGCCATCAGGCCGCGCGTATAGGGATGCGCCGGCCGGTCGAACAGCTCGAGCACGCCGGCCTCTTCGATCTTGCGGCCCGCATACATGACGACGACGCGCGCGCAGGTCTGCGCCACGATGCCGAGATCGTGGGTGATCAGGATCACCGCCGCCTTGGTGCGCGCCTTGAGCTCGAGCATCAGCTCGAGGATCTGCGCCTGGATGGTCACGTCGAGCGCGGTGGTCGGCTCGTCGGCGATCAGCAATTGCGGGTCGCAGGCGAGCGCGGTCGCGATCATCACCCGCTGACGCATGCCGCCGGAAAACTGGTGCGGGTAGTCGCCGAGGCGCCGCTGCGCGTCGGGGATGCGCACCAGGCGCAGCATCTCGACGGCGCGCGCGCGGGCTTGGGCCGGGCTCGCGCCCTTGTGGATGCGCACCGCTTCGGCGATCTGGTCGCCGATGGTGAGCACCGGGTTGAGGCTCGTCATCGGCTCCTGGAAAATCATCGCCATGCGGTTGCCGCGGATCGCCCGCATCGCCGCTTCGTCGAGGCCGAGCAGATCCTTGCCCTCGAACGCCACCGATCCGCCGACGATGCGGGCGAGCCGCGGCGGCAGCAGGCGCATGATGGAGAGCGCGGTGACGCTCTTGCCGCAGCCGGATTC
>DASPZC010000366.1:0-1754 GCA_035636455.1 Xanthobacteraceae bacterium | reverse complement strand
TGCCGCGGTCCCGGGCGCTCGGCGGCGGCAACGGCATGAGGCCGCATGTCGACTGAAGGCGTGCCGCAGGCGATTCTGTCGTTCGGCGACACGGGAAGGGAAGCCCCGTTCTATATCCCGGCGACGGGTCCATCGACGCGGCCGCGCCGCACCCTCAAGCACGGCGACAGCTTCGCGGTGCTCGACAGCCACGGCGACATCGGCACGGTGGCCGGCGGGACCGACGGGCTGTTCGCGTTCGACACGCGCTTCCTCGCGCGCCTGGAATTTCGCCTCCAGGGCCTGCCGCTGTTGTTGCTCGGCTCCAATCTGCGCGACGACAATTCGATTCTGACCATCGACCTGACCAATCCGGACATCTACGACGGCGGCCGCATCGTGCTGGAAAAGGACACGATCCACGTGGTGCGCACGATCTTCCTGTGGCGCGGCACGGCCTACCAGCGCTTCGGCGTCACCAATCACGGCGAGCGTCCGGTTCAGCTCGAGCTGGCGCTCGAATTCGGCAACGACTTCGCGGACCTGTTCGAGGTGCGCGGGCTCAAGCGCACGCGGCGCGGCACCGCGCGGACGCGGGTGATCGGCGGCAACGAAGTCGTGCTGCGCTACGAGGGCCTGGATGGCCGCGTGCGCCGGACCGTGCTGCTGTTCGAGCCCGATCCGACCAAGCTCACTAACCACTCGGCCGCGTATTGGCTCAAGCTCGATCCCAAGGAGCGGCGCCCGATCTATCTGTCGGTCGGTTGCATCGGGGTCGAGGGCACACGGCCGCTGCCGTTTCTCAAAGCCATGGTCGCCGCGCGCCGGGCCTTGAAGGCCGCGACCAAGCAGGCCGCGACCGTGCAGACGTCGAACGAGGTGTTCAACGAGGTGCTGTGCCGCGCCATGGCCGACCTCTACATGCTGATGACCGAGACGCCGGAGGGCCGCTACCCATACGCCGGCATTCCCTGGTACTCGACGACGTTCGGGCGCGACGGCCTCATCACGGCGCTGCAGATGCTGTGGTTCGACCCGAACACGGCGCGCGGCGTGCTGCGCCGGCTGGCCGCCCATCAGGCCGCGACCAACGACGCGCTGTCCGATGCGGAGCCTGGCAAGATCCTGCACGAGATGCGCGCGGGCGAGATGGCGGCGCTGCGCGAGGTGCCGTTCGAGCTCTATTACGGCAGCGTCGACGCGACGCCGCTGTTCGTGCTGCTGGCCGGACTTTATCTCGAGCGCACCGGCGATGAGGCGACGCTGGTCGAGCTGTGGCCGGCGATCGACGCGGCGCTGCGCTGGATCGACGGGCCGGGCGATCCCGACCGCGACGGTTTCATCGAATATCACCGCATGACCGACAAGGGCCTCGCCAACCAGGGCTGGAAGGATTCCCACGACGCGATCTTCCATGCCGACGGGCGGCTCGCCGGGGGGCCGATCGCACTCGCCGAGGTGCAGGGCTATGTCTACGCGGCGAAGGAGCTCGCCGCCGCGTGCGCGCGCCGGCTCGGACACGATGAGCGCGCCGCCGAGCTTGCCGAAGCGGCGCAACAGCTGGCCAAGCGCTTCGAGGCGGCGTTCTGGTGCGAGGACATCGGCACCTATGCGCTTGCGCTCGACGGCGAGAAGCGCCGGTGCGCCGCGCGCACGTCGAACGCCGGGCAGCTCTTGTTCACCGGCATCGTGCGGCCGGACCGCGCCCGCAAGGTCACCGATCAATTGCTCAAATCGCAATTCTTTTCCGGCTGGGGCATCCGCACCGTCGCCGG
>DASPZC010000365.1:0-9845 GCA_035636455.1 Xanthobacteraceae bacterium | reverse complement strand
CGGCCCGCGCTTCAGAGCAAACCCGCTCAGGCGGTTCACTTGCCCGCCATGCTCTCGTATCGCTTAAGCGGGGGTTGCTTTGCCCACCATGCCGGAAGGTAGGCGAAGCAGCTTCGAAGCTGAATCGAAGGCTTTTGGCGTTTGCGCCAACATACCAGGCTGATCCCGCATTCCGCTTCGCTCCATGCGGGCTACAACAATGTCACCGCGTCAGCGAAATCGTCTCGCCGTTTGCCGCCTGGCCCTCGAAGCGCGCGGGCGGCGCGAAGGCGAGGCGCGCGAGCGGCTCGCCGGTGTGATTGCGGATCACCAGCGCGCCCTGGTCGAAGGTCCAGCGCCGGCTGGTGAAGAAGTTGCCCGGGCAGCCGCCTTCCGGCGCGATGGTGCCGTCCGGGCTGCCGGGCGTCCCCGCCAAGGTCACGGCGCAGGCGCCGCCCGCCGTGGAGGCGAGGAGCCACCGGCCGGCCATGTCGATCGGCGGGGGCGTCGGCGCGGCGCGACCGCCTGGCGCGGCGGCGCGGGCGGTCGGCGGCTCGCTGGCGACCGGGCCAGGGAGGGAGACGCCTCCGCACCCCGCGAGCGCCGCAAGCGCCGCGGCCAAAAACATCGCGCGCGAAGGAAGGCCGGCCGTCATCGCCGTATCGGCCTCACCGCATGGTCGGAATGACGAACTCGGCGCCTTCCTTGGTGCCGGACGGCCAGCGCGCCGTCACCGTCTTGGTCTTGGTGTAGAAGCGCACCGAGTCGGGGCCGTGCTGGTTGAGGTCGCCGAAGCCCGAGCGCTTCCAGCCGCCGAACGTGTGATAGGCGAGCGGCACGGGGATAGCGAAATTCACCCCCACCATCCCGACGTTGACGCGCGCGGTGAAATCGCGCGCGGTGTCGCCGTCGCGGGTGAAGATGGCGACGCCGTTGCCGTAGTCGTGCTCGGAGGGAAGCCGCACCGCCTCCTCGTAGTCCTTCGCCCGCACGACCGACAGGACCGGCCCGAAAATCTCCTCCTTGTAGATGCGCATCGAGGGGGTGACATCGTCGAACAGGCAGCCGCCCATGAAGTAGCCGTTCTCGTAGCCCTGCAGCTTGAAGCCGCGGCCGTCGACGCGCAGCTTGGCGCCTTCCTTCACCCCGAGATCGACGTAGGTCTTCACCCGGTCGAGCTGCGCGCGCGTGACGAGCGGCCCGTAATCCGCCTGCGGGTCGCTCGAGGGCCCGATCTTGAGGCTCTCGACGCGCGGGATCAGCTTCTCGAGCAGAAGGTCGCCGGTCTTGCGCCCGACCGGCACCGCCACCGACACCGCCATGCAGCGCTCGCCCGCCGATCCGTAGCCGGCGCCGATCAGCGCGTCGACCGCCTGGTCCATGTCGGCGTCAGGCATCACGATCATGTGGTTCTTGGCGCCGCCGAAGCACTGCACGCGCTTGCCGTGGGCGCAGCCGGTCGAATAGATGTACTCGGCGATCGCCGAGGAACCGACGAACCCGACCGCGCGGATGCGCGGGTCGGTGAGCAGCGCGTCGACCGCTTCCTTGTCGCCGTTGACCACGTTGAGCACGCCGGCCGGCAGGCCCGCTTCCATCAGCAAATGCGCGAGCCGCATCGGCACCGACGGATCGCGCTCGGACGGCTTGAGGATGAACGCGTTGCCGCAGGCGAGCGCCGGAGCGAACTTCCACATCGGGATCATGGCCGGGAAGTTGAACGGCGTGATGCCGGCGACGACCCCGAGCGGCTGGCGCATCGAGTAGAGGTCGATGCCCGGCCCGGCGGCCTCGCTGAACTCGCCCTTGAGCAGGTGCGGGATGCCGCAGGCGAACTCGATCACTTCCAGGCCGCGCTGGATGTCGCCCTTGGCGTCGGCCAGCGTCTTGCCGTGCTCGGAGGAGAGCAGCGCCGCGAGCGCATCGAACTCGTTGTGCACCAGCTCGAGGAACTTGAACAGCACGCGGGCGCGGCGCTGCGGGTTCATGGCCGCCCAGGCGGGCTGCGCGGCTTCCGCCGCCGCAATGGCGTGCTCGGCGTCCGCACGGTTGGCGAAGGCGACCTTGGCCTGCACCTCGCCGGTATTGGGGTTGAACACGTCGCCCCACCGCCCCGAGGCGCCTTTGACCTCCTTGCCGCCGATGAAATGGCCGATCTCGCGCATCGCGTCCTCCCTGCAAATCCGGCCGTCAGCCGTTCGGCTCCGGGGTCGGTTCTCGTAGCTCTGATAGCGCTTTAGCCCGCGCGCGGGAAGCCGCCGAGGCGCGACCTTTACGCTCCCTTAAGCGCGCGCGGGCTAGGGTGACGCGCGGGGACGTGCCGTCGGGGCGGCGCGCCGGTCCGGTTCGCGTCGGAGTTCGTCATGGACATCTCAACCGGCCTCGGTCTTGCCGCCGGCGCCGTGGTGCTCGCCAGCCTGATCCTGATGGGCGGCGATGTGCGGATGTTCGCCGACACCCACGCGGCCATCGTCATCTTCGGCGGGTCGCTTGCCGCCACCCTGATCCGGTTTCCCCTGGCGTCGATCTTCCACGGCCTGCCGCTCGGCGCCAAGTTCGCCTTCACCTTGCGCCGCATGAGCCAGCGCGACCTCGTCGACGAGATCGCCGGCCTCGCCGAGATCGCGCGCAAGCAGGGGCCGATCGGGCTCGAGAAGGTGGAGATCGAGGACCCGTTCCTGGCCAAGGGGGTACGGTTCGTGGCCGACGGCTACGACAGCGATTTCATCCGCGACAATCTCGAGCGCGACCGCGACAACTTCCTCACCCATCTCGACGAGGGCCAGAAGATCTACCGCGCGGTCGGCGACTGCGCCCCGGCCTTCGGCATGATCGGCACGCTGATCGGCATGGTGCAGATGTTCGCCAACATGAGCGATCCGTCCAAGCTCGGCCCGTTCATGGCGGTGGCGCTGCTCGCAACCTTCTACGGCGCCGCGGTCGCCAACCTGCTGTGCCTGCCGATCGCCGACAAGCTGCACCTCAAGCTGGTCGACGAGGAGATCAACCGCACGCTGATCATCGACGGCATCCTGATGATCCGCGAAGCCAAGAGCCCGACGCTCGTGCGCGAGATGCTGCTCGCCTATCTGCCGGAGAAGCATCGCCACGAGGAGGCCGAGACGGTGCCGGCCTGACGGCCGCGCCCGGATCACGACCATGGCGCGGCGCAAGGAAGCGGGGCACGTCGGCGGTCACGGCTGGTACGTGACGTTCGCCGACCTGATGGGCCTCCTGGTCAGCTTCTTCATCATGCTGGTCGCCTTCTCGACCCAGGATCAGCAGAAGCTGCAGATCGTCGCCGGCTCCATGCGCGACGCCTTCGGCGTGCAGTACGTGCGCTATTCCGGGGTGGTCGAGACCGACGGCCTGCCGACGAGGCCGAAGCTCAAGAACGCCGAGCACATCCGCCCGGAGGACGCCTCGAACACGCCGACCCCCGATCAGCGCGATCGCCAGCGCCAGGCCGGCTCCAAGCCCGAAGAGGACCGGGCCTTCGCGCTTGCCGCCGCCTCGCTGCGCCAGGCGCTGCAGGACCTGCCGGAGCTCGCCGACATTTCCAAGCACATCATGATCGAGGAGACCAAGCAGGGCCTCAACATCGAGATCGTCGACCAGGACGGGCGCTCGATGTTTGCCGAGGGCGCGAAGGAGCCCTACGAGCGCACGCGCCGGCTGATCCGCAAGCTCGCCGGCCCGCTCAAGGCCTTGCCCAACCGCCTCTCCATTGCCGGCCACACCGCGGCGACGCGCCAGCCGCCGCGCGCCGGCTACGGGCCGTGGGAGCTCTCCGCCGACCGCGCCAACGCGGTGCGGCAGATCCTCGAGGAGGAGGGGATACCGACCGCGCACGTGTTCATGATTGCCGGCCGGGCCGATACCCAGCCGCTGTTTCCCGACGATCCCTATATCGCCGCCAACCGCCGCGTCACCATCACGGTGATGCGCGAGGAGCCGCCGCTGCCGGCGGGCTTTAAGCCGTAGGTCGCCCGGTATAGTCTCCGCCGCTCGTTCGAGAGACACGACCGCGCTCGCGCGGCAAGCGGCATTCCACGCGACCGACCAGGGTAGCGCGCGACCTCATGGCCACGGCGACGACAGAGAGCGCGGACGAGCATGCGCCCGCGCCGTCGAGCTTCTGGGCGCTCACCCTGGGCAGCGTCGGCGTCGTCTACGGCGACATCGGCACGAGCCCGCTCTACGCGTTCCGCGAGGCCGCGGTGGCGGCCGCCGGATCGGGACCCATTACCCGCGAGCTGGTGCTCGGCGTGCTCTCGCTCATCCTGTGGGCGCTGGTGGTCGTCGTCACGCTCAAATACGTGCTGATCCTGCTGCGCGCCGACAACAACGGGGAGGGCGGGACGCTGTCGCTCACCGCGCTCGCCTCGCGCGTGCTCGGCCGGCGCACCCTGCCGGTGCTGATGCTCGGCATCGTCGGGGCCGCCATGTTCTACGGCGATTCCGTCATCACGCCCGCCATCTCCGTGCTCTCCGCGGTCGAGGGCCTCAAGCTCGCCAATCCCGCCTTCGAGCATTACGTGCTGCCGCTCACCGTGCTGATCCTCATCGCGCTGTTCGCGGTGCAGCGGCGCGGCACCGCGCGGGTCGCCAGCCTGTTCGGACCGGTCATGGTGACCTGGTTCCTCGCCATCGCCGGCGCCGGCCTGCTGCACGTGAGCGACAATCCCGGCGTGCTGGCGGCGCTCGACCCGACGCACGCGGTCCGGTTCCTCTACCAGCACGGCGAGATCGGCCTTGTCGCGCTCGGCCTGGTATTCCTCGCCGTCACCGGCGGCGAGGCGCTCTACGCGGACCTCGGCCATTTCGGCCGGCGCCCGATCCAGGCGGCATGGCTCGGCCTGGTGCTGCCGGCCCTGCTCATCAACTACTTCGGCCAGGGCGCCCTGGTGCTGGCCGATCCGTCGGCGATCGAGAACCCGTTCTACCGCTTGGTGCCGGACGCGCTGCTGCCCGCGATGATCGTGCTGGCGACCGCCGCCACTGTGATCGCCAGCCAGGCGGTGATCACCGGCGCCTATTCGCTCACGCGCCAGGCCATCCAGCTCGGCCTGTTGCCGCGCCTTGCCATTCGCCACACGTCCGAGGCGCATTCCGGGCAGATCTACATTCCGCGCGTCAACACCGCGTTGCTGGTCGGCGTCCTGCTGCTGGTCGGCCTGTTCCGCACGTCGAGCGCGCTCGCGTCCGCCTACGGCATCGCCGTCGCCACCACCATGGTGGTCGACGGCGTGCTGGGTTTCGTCGTGGTGTGGAAGCTGTGGCAATGGAAGTGGTGGAGCGCCGCCCTGCTGGTGGTGCCGCTGGTGATCGTCGACGCCACCTTCCTGTCGGCCAACCTGCTCAAGCTGTTCGAGGGCGCCTGGGTGCCGCTGCTGTTCGGCTCGACCATCGTCATCTTGATCCTGTCGTGGCGCCGCGGCACCCGCATCCTCGCCCAGAAGACCCGCCGCATCGAGGTGCCGCTCGACGTGCTGCTGCGCAATCTCGAGAAGCGGCCGCCGCACGCCGTGCCGGGCACAGCGGTCTTTCTCACCAGCGATCCGGGCTTCGCGCCGACCGCGCTGCTGCACAATCTCAAGCACAACAAGGTCCTGCACGAGCAGAACGTGATCCTCACGATCAAGACCGCCGATACGCCGCGGGTGCCCGAGGACGGCCGGGTGCAGGTCGAGCCGGTCACGCCGCGCTTCACCCGGGTCACGCTCCGGTTCGGCTTCATGGAGACCCCGAACGTGCCCAAGGCGCTCGCCATTGCGCGCAAGCGCGGCCTGCACTTCGACATCATGTCGACGTCGTTCTTCCTGTCGCGGCGTGCGCTCAAGCCCCAGGCCCATTCCGGCATCCCGCGCTGGCAGGACCGCCTGTTCATCGCGCTCGCGCGGTCCGCCAACGACGCGACCGACTTCTTCCAGATCCCCACGGGCCGGGTGGTCGAGGTCGGCACGCAGGTCACCGTCTGATCGCCCGACAGGCCCAAGCCTTTGGTGCAACTGGGAAAACGGCCCAAGAGGACCGCGCCTCAGCACGACGCTACATGCGAGAGGTGCATGGCTACCCTGCGCCGCACGCGGCCCCCTGAGGCAGACGTTTCGCGGTTGACAGTGATATAAGCGCCGGCCCCTGCGATGTTGCAGTGCAGCATCGGGGGCCGGCATGTCCTGGCGCTCACCATGGCCCGAGCTATAGCTGCTCCGCACGGGAGCGAAGTCGCGGCCGACGCGAACGGGACGGCCCATCGCAAAGCCGGGTTCTGGGCGCTCACCCTCGGCAGCCTCGGCGTCGTCTACGGCGACATCGGCACCAGCCCCCTCTACGCGCTGCGCGAAGCCGTGGTGGCGGCGTCCGCCGCCGGGCCGATCACCCACGAAGTCGTGCTGGGCGTCCTCTCGCTGATCCTGTGGGCGCTGATCTTCATCGTCACGCTGAAATACGTGCTGGTCCTGCTGCGTGCCGACAACAACGGCGAGGGCGGCACGCTCACCCTGATGGCGCTGGCGCTGCGCGCCGTCGGCAAGTCCGGCTCCGCGATCGTTCTGCTCGGCATCGTCAGCGGCGCGCTGTTCTACGGCGACGCGCTGATCACGCCCGCCTTGTCCGTGCTCTCCGCCATCGAAGGCTTGAAGATCGCGACGCCCGCCTTCGAGCCATACGTGGTCCCGCTCACCATCGTCATTCTCGTCGCGCTGTTCGCCGTGCAATCGCGCGGCACCGGCAAGGTGGGAGCGCTGTTCGGGCCGATCACCATTGCCTGGTTCGTCGCCATCGCGATTCCGGGATTTCATCAGCTCGCGGTCAATCCGAGCGTGCTCCTGGCGTTCAATCCGATCTACGGGGTCGCGTTCCTGATCGAGCACGGCATGATCGGCCTCTTGACGCTCGGCGCCGTTTTCCTGGCGGTGACCGGAGCCGAGGCGCTTTACGCCGATCTCGGCCATTTCGGCCGCCGGCCGATCCAAACCGCCTGGCTGGTCATCGTGCTGCCGTCGCTCGCCGTGAACTATCTGGGGCAGGGCGCGCTCGTTCTCGCCGATCCGAAGGCGATCGAGAACCCGTTCTTCCTGCTCTATCCCGACTGGGCGCTGCTGCCGATGGTGGCGCTGGCGACCGCCGCGACCGTCATCGCCAGCCAGGCGGTGATCACCGGCGCCTACTCGCTCACCCAGCAGGCGATCCAGCTCGGGCTGCTGCCGCGCTTCGAGATCCGCCATACCTCGGAATCGCAATTCGGCCAGATCTACATGCCGCGGGTGAACATGCTGCTGCTGCTCGGCGTGCTGCTGCTCGTCGTCGCGTTCCGCTCCTCGAGCGCGCTGGCGTCGGCCTACGGCATCGCCGTGACCGGCACGATGGTGGTCACCGCGATGATGGCGTTCGTGGTGATCTGGAAGGGGTGGCGCTGGTCGCTGCCGGCGGCCGCCGCCCTGGTCGGGCCGTTCCTCGCGGTCGACCTCACGTTTCTCGCGGCGAACCTGCTCAAGATCGTGGACGGGGGCTGGGTGCCGTTGGCGCTGGGCACGCTGTTGATGATCGTGATGTACACGTGGCGCCGCGGCACGCGGCTGCTGTTCGAAAAGACGCGGCGCCAGGAAACCCCGCTCGCCGATCTGGTGGCGATGCTCGAGCGCAAGCCGCCGCAGCGCGTGGCGGGCACGGCGGTGTTCTTCACCAGCGATCCGGCGAGCGCGCCGACGGCGCTCATGCACAGCCTCAAGCACTACAAGGTCCTGCACGAGCAGAACGTGATCCTGACCGTCAAGACGATTGATACGCCGCGCGTGCCCGCCGCCGAGCGGGTGCGGATCGAGCGGGTGAGCCCGACTTTTACGCGCGTGCGCCTGTGCTTCGGCTACATGGAGAGCCCGAACGTGCCCAAGGCGCTCGCCATCGCGCGCAAGCTCGGCTGGCAGTTCGACATCATGTCGACGTCGTTCTTCCTCTCGCGCCGGGCGCTGCGTCCTGCCGCCCATTCGGGCATGCCGCGCTGGCAGGACCGCCTGTTCATCTGGCTCGCCCGCGCCGCCAACGACGCCACCGACTATTTCCAGATTCCGACCGGACGCGTGGTCGAGGTCGGCACGCAGGTGACGATCTAAAGGCATTTTTTGCGGGAGCCGGAGCCGGCGTGGACAAGCGCGCGCGGTTGCGGAACACTGCGCCCATGTTCGAGCCTCATTATCGCCGCCGCCTTACCGCCGATCTCGCGCGCTGGCAGGCCGACGGCGTGATCGATGGCGCGGCCGGCGACGCGATCCGCCGGGCGCTCGGGCCGATGCGCGGCGGCATCGGCATCGCGACCGTGGTGGGCATGGTGGGCGGCTTGCTGATCGCCGCCGCCTTCCTAGCGTTCATCGCCGCCAACTGGTCGGCGATCCCGCGCGTCGGCCGTTTCGCCATGCTGCTCGCCGGCATCGCCGGCGCGTGCGGGCTCGGCGCGCTGTTCGCGCAGCAGCGCCGCACGCATCTGGCGGATACCGCGGTCGCCGTGGGCGCCATCGTGTTCGGCGCCTCGATCGCGCTGGTCGGCCAGATGTATCATTTGGCCGGCGATTTCGCCGCCGGCATGCTGCTGTGGGCGGCGGGCGCGCTGGTCGCCGCCGTGCTGACCGGTTCGCGCGGCGCGCTCGCGGTCGCGCTCGTTGCCGCCTGCAGCTGGAGCTGGATGCGGGCGTTCCAGTTCGGCGACGCGCCGCATGTGCCGTTCGTCGCCGTCTGGCTGATCGGCGGCGGCCTTGCGCTGCTGTGGAACTCGCCGGTCGCGCGTCACCTCATCTCTCTTGCCGCGCTGTTCTGGTGGTCCGAGACCGGCATCGCCATGAGCGAGCAGCGGGTGGTCGGCGAGCCCATGCTGATTTTCGCCGCCGGAGCCGCGCTCACGCTGGGCGCCGGATCGCTCGCCGAGCTTCGCGGACCGGAGCCGGTCCGCGCCATCGGCGCGACCATCGTCACCTACGGCTGGTTCGCGCTCGCCTTTGCGCTGGGCCTGAACCTGGTCGAGCTGCACATCCGGCCCGAGCCGGCGGCGCCGTATTGGGTTCTCGGCGTCGGCGTTCTCGGGGCCATCCTCGCCGTCGCGGCGGCGGCCCTGGCGCGACGATATGGGCTCGCGCTCATCGGCGCCGCCATCATATTGAGCCTGCTCGCCGCATTGGGCCGGCAGGACCTTTCGCACGGGCCGTGGTTCATCTACGCGCTCGCCCTGGCCGCCGCGCTGTGCGTCGTCGTCGCCGGCACGCTGGATGAGCGGCGTCCCCGGCTCGTGGCCGGCTGGATCGGCCTGGCGTTCGTCATCGGCACGATCACCTGGACGGTCCAAGGCACGATGCTGACGCGATCGCTGTTCCTCGCCATCGCCGGCGGCACGGCGGTCGTGCTCGCGCTGGTGCTCGGGCGCCTTCTGCCCCGGGAGGCGGTGCGATGACGCGCCTGCGCCAATGGCTCGATCGCGTGCCGCGGCCGGTATTGTTCGCGTTCGCGGGCCTCATCCAGGTGGCGCTGATCGCCGCCATGGTGGTCGATCGCGCCAGTATTTTGCGCAACGGGACCGAGGTCACGTTGCAGTCGCGACCGGTCGATCCGCGCGACCTGTTGCGCGGCGATTATGTCGTCCTCGGCTACGATATCGCCACGGTGCCGGCGGGCGCACTCGCCGGCGCGCCGTCCGCCGGGAGCGCGATCTTCGTCAAGCTTGCGCCCAAGCCGGACGGCTTCCATGCCGCCGTGTCGGCGCACGTCGCACCGGTTCCGCTGGCGCCCGGCGAAGTGCTGATCCGCGGCCGCGCCACCAACGGAACCAATTGCGGCAACGAGGGTCATCACTATTGCGCGAGCCTCAACGTGGCCTACGG
>DASPZC010000364.1:0-1749 GCA_035636455.1 Xanthobacteraceae bacterium | reverse complement strand
TTGTGACGGCTCTGTGGTCAATCAATCCTTTGCGGCTGATCTCGGTCGGGTCCGTCGCAGGCTGTCGCCGGCGAGATCGATGCGATGGGCGTTGTGGACGAGCCGGTCGAGGATGGCGTCGGCATAGGTCGGGTCGCCGATCACCTCGTGCCATTTGTCGACGGGGACCTGGCTGGTGAGGATGGTCGAGCGGCGGGCGTAGCGTTCTTCGAGGATTTCGTAGAGGTCGCGGCGGGCGCTGGCATCGAGCGGATCGAGACCCCAATCGTCGAGGATAAGGAGTTGGGCGCTGTTGAGGCTGTGCATGATGCGGGCGTAGCGCCCATCACCGCGCGCCAGGGCGAGATCGGCGAACAGCTTGGGGACGCGCTGGTAGAGCACCGAGCGGTTGTCGCGGCAGGCCTTGTGGCCGAGAGCACAGGCAAGCCAACTTTTGCCGACGCCGGTCGGCCCGCACAGGATCAGATTATCATGCGCGTCGATCCATTCGCCGCCGGCGAGCTTGTGGAACAGCCCGCGATCGAGGCCGCGCGGGGCGCGGTAATCGATATCCTCGACGACGGCCTGGTGGCGCAACCGGGCATGGCGCAGCCGGGCGACCAGGCGCTTGTCGCGGCGATGGGTGACCTCGCGATCGACCAGCAGGCCGAGCCAATCGGCGTGGGTCAGGCTCGCGCCCTCGGCTGAGGCGTCGAGTTCGGTGAAGGCCTGGGCCATGCCGGAAAGCCCGAGTTTGGCGAGCTGGTCGAGCATCGGATGGGTCAGCATATCCATTCTCCTTAACGGGTTAATGGTAGTAGCGGGGTCCGCGGATGTTGGGGTGGAGGACCGAAACGGCATCGGCTGGCGGCCGGTGCGCGGCCTGGCGATCGAGCTTGTTGTCGAGGATCGAGCGCACCGAGCCGTAGGTCAGCGTGCCGATCTCGATGGCGCGCGTGGCCGCCGCTTCGAGACGCTCGGCGCCGAACGGCCGCACCAGGCGCACGATGCCGAGGCAGGAGCGGAAGCCCTGCTCAGGGTGCGGTCGGCGCTCCAAGATCAGCTCGCACAAGGCCGCCGTGGCAGGGCCAATCGCAGCGGCCTCGTGGCGGATGCGCTCGACGGTCCAGTCGGCATAGCGGCGGTGGCTCGACGGCATGTGATCGGCGACGGTGGTGTGCCGGTGATTGCCGCTGGATCGCAGATGCGCGGCGATCCGCTCGCCCTTGAGAAAGACCTCGACGATACGCGGCGTCAGCCGGACTTCGACTTCGCGGCGAGCGAAGCGGTAGGGCACGCTGTAGAAGTGCGCCTCGATCTCGACGTGGTAATCGACGCCAACCCGACGCAGCCGCCATTCGGCGAAGGCATAGGGCTCGCTCGGCAGCCCCTTGAGATGCGGCCGGTCGAGTTCCTCGAGCAGCGCCCGGCGGGTCACGCCGAGGCGGCGGATCGGCCGCTCGTCGTTGAGCTGGCGCAGTAGCTCGCCGATCGCCGCGTTGAGTTCGGCCAGGCTGTAGAAGCGGCGATGGCGCAGCCGGCCGAGCAGCCAGCGCTCGACGATCAGCACCGCCACCTCGACTTTCGCCTTGTCGCGCGGCCTCCGCGGTCGTGCCGGCAGGATCGCCGTGTCGTAATGAGCCGCCATCTCGGCGTAGGTGCGGTTGACCTGCGGCTCGTAGAGGCAGGCCTTGATCACGGCGACTTTGGTATTGTCCGGCACCAGCAGGTTGGGCACACCACCGATCGCCTCGAACGCCCGGGTGTGGG
>DASPZC010000363.1:0-4190 GCA_035636455.1 Xanthobacteraceae bacterium | reverse complement strand
AAACACACCTTCGGGTATGTTCGCGGTTAACGATTCGCCCATAAGCCCTTGGAAACTGCCCGGATTAGGGATATCGACCGGACCAGGACGTCCTGGCGCGCTACGCGAAAAGGATTGACTTTTCCTCTATCCAGATGTTTTCATGAAACCGAAACGATTTTCGGACAGGAGGCCCCATGCCCTTCGTCAAAGGCCAGAGCGGCAACCCGGCGGGGCGGCCGCGCGGCTGCCGCAACAAGGTCAACCGCCGCGCCGAGGTCGAGCTGGACAGCATCGCGCCGACCTTCATGGGCGACCTCGTCGTCCATGCGCGGCAGGGCAGCCCGACCGCGATGCGGCTGGTCGCGGAGCGGACGATGCCGGTGAGCCGGCAGCGGCCGGTGGAGGTGGAGCTGCCGCCCCTCATCTCGGCCGCCGACCGGGCCGCGGCCGTCGCGCAGATCAGCCGGGCGCTCGGCGCGGGCGACATCACGATCGGCGAAGCCGCCGGCCTCCTCGCCTTCGTGCGGGAGGCGCTCGCGCTCGCTCCGGCGGCGCCGAGCGTGCAAGCACCCGATCTCGCCGCCGAGGTCGCAGGGCTGCGCGAGGAGGTGGCGCGGTTGTCGGAATCAATGCAGCCCACATTTCTTTCCGCCGGCTGCCGTCCAAATATCCAAGAAAATCACGATGTTGCGGCCGCCGGCGGCAAAAGGGCATCAATGGAGATCAATGCGGAAGCAATACGGAATCAATGCGAGATCAATGCGGAATCAATGGCCGGATCAATGCCGAGCGCTGCCGGATCAATGCAGATCAATGACCGCTCACCGCCGGCGGCAGAGACGCCGGCGGCCGCGGAGCGCGCGCCTGTAAACATCAGGAAAAATACAGGGCTCGGCTACGATCCGATGGCCGCCGTCGTCGTGGCCTCGAGCGCGGAGTCCGAATGACCGTCAGTCCCAACATGGGAGGTCAACACAAGAGGAGGCGCCGCGGGAGCCTGTAGATTCCGGTAAATCCGCGAATCGAAAATGCAGGAGGTGGGCGTTAGGGCGTCCGTCATAGTTTGGCAGAACGAACCCAACGAGACGCCGATGACCATTTGGCAGAACGAACCCAATGAAGGGCCTCGGCCATGGCGAATGTTCACACGTGCTGGCCGCCGTTGATGTGGATCTCGGCGCCGTTCACGTAGGACGCGGTCTCCGTGCACAGGACGTAGATGATGCGCGCCACCTCGTCCGGCGTGCCGAGGCGGTGGAGCGGAATCTGCTGCACGATCTTATCGGTGCCGGGCGAGAGGATCGCGGTGTCGATCTCGCCCGGCGCGATGGCGTTGACGCGGATGCCGAGCAGGCCGAAATCCGCCGCCATCTCGCGCGTGAGCGCAGCGAGCGCCGCCTTGGAGGTCGCATAGGCGGCGCCGGCGAACGGATGCACGCGCGAGCCGGCGATCGACGTGACGTTGACGACCGATCCCCTGGCGGCCTTGAGCTCATCGAGAAGGCCGCGCGCGAGCATGATCGGGGCGAAGAAGTTGACGCGGAACACGTGCTCCCATGTCTCCATCGCGGTGCCGATCGAGCCCAGCCGCGTACCGCCATCGGCCTTCGGCGAGATCGCCGCGTTGTTGACGAGCGCATGCAGATGCCCGCCCTCGAGGCGGCCCTTGATCTCGGCGACCGCCGCGGCCGTGTTCTCCGGGTCGGCGAGATCGACCTGGATGTGATCCTCGGGACCCGCTTCCCACGGACATTCCTCCGGGAACGCATGGCGCGAGCAGGTGATGACGCGCCAGCCCGCGCTGGAGAAACGGATCACCGTGGCGTGGCCGATGCCGCGGCTCGCGCCGGTCAGGAGCAGCGTGCGGCGCGGCTGGTTTGTTTGACTCGTCGGCATGAAGGGTCCTGTTCCGGCGGGCGCGGCGCCACCTCACGAACTCTCACGGGTAGAGACGCGTCTTGGTCCAGCGTTCGCCCGGCAGCTTGCGCTGGAATTCGATGCGGTCGTGCAGGCGGAACGGGCGATCGTGCCAGAACTCGATCGACAGCGGCACGAGGCGGAAGCCGCTCCAGAAAGGCGGCCGCGGCACCGGCCCGACCACGTGCCTGGCGGCATAGAGCGCCACCGCCTTCTCGAACGCCAAGCGGCTCTCGAGCGGCGCCGACTGGCGGCTCGCCCAGGCGCCGATCTGCGCCAGCCGCGGCCGGGTGGCGAAATAGGCGTCCGCCTCCGCCGCGGTGACCGGCTCGACCGGTCCGCGCAGGCGCACCTGGCGGGTGAGCGATTTCCAGTGGAACACGAGGGCGGCGCGCGGCTGGTCCTTGAGCTCCCGCCCCTTCGGGCTCTCCAGGTTGGTGTAGAACACGAACCCCTGCTCGTCGAACCCCTTCATGAGCACCATGCGCACGTTCGGCGCGCCATCCCGGTCGACGGTCGCCAGCGCCATGGCGGTGGGATCCGCCGGCTCGCTGCGGACCGCCTCGGCAAACCAGGCGGAAAACAGCCGCAATGGTTCGTCGGCCTCGGTGAAATCACCGGACGTTAACCATGTCGGGTGTTCAATCGGGGCGGTATCGGACATTCCGCGGACTGCTCATGCTCGGATTGGGAGCGGAACCGTCGTTCCGGCAGGCTCCTTATAACGGAACGCCGGCCGCGAGCCTATGGCGGCGCGCGGCGCGGCGCCTGATCTCGGCGACAGCCGCGACGGCGATCGCCTTCGCCAGCGGCGGGTGCAGCTTCTCCTACAAGCTCGACCCGTTGCTGGGGAACGAGGAGAAGCCCGCGACGGGCACGGTCTCGCCGGCTCAACCGGCGCAGGCGCAGGCCGCGTCCCCGCCCGACGCCGACCTCGAGCTCGCCAAAGCGGCGGCGCGGGACGTCCTCGCGCGCGGCCGCGACGACAGCATGCCGTGGGAGAACCCGAAGACCGGCGCGCGCGGCACGGTGACGCCGCTCGCCAGCGCCTACACCCAGGACGGGTTCGTCTGCCGGGACTTCCTCGCGAGCTACGTGCGCAAGGGAACCGAGTCGTGGCTGCAAGGGGAAGCCTGCCGCGTCCACCACGGCCGCTGGGAAGTGCGCGCCATGAAGCCGTGGAAGCGCTCGTGACGCGCGGCCGCGCGGCGTGAACGCCGGTTGGGGCGGGCCTCGTTCCGGAGCCTGGGCGCGGAAACGTTGCAGTCGCAGCCCGAATCCCCACATTTGACGCATGTGGGGGCCAGCCATGCAGCGGAGTTCGTGAGGATGCGCGACCCCTATGAGGTTTTGGGGGTGCAAAAGTCGGCTCGTCCGGAGGAGATCAAGAAAGCCTTCCGGCGGTTGGCGAAGAAGCTGCATCCCGACGCCAACAAGAAAGACCCGAAAGCCGCGGTGAAGTTCGCCGAGATCAACGCCGCCTACGAGGTGGTGGGCGACGAGAAGAAGCGCCGGCAGTTCGACCGCGGCGAGATCGACGCGGAGGGCAAGCCGCGCTTCCACGGTTTTGAGGGCATGGGCGCCGGCCGCCCTGGCGGGTTCGGTCCGGACAGCGGCTTCGAGACCTTCACCTGGGGCCCCGAGGGCTTGCGGCGTTCGGGCGGTCGCTCGGGAAGCGGCGGCTTCGGCCGCTTCGAGGACATTTTGAGCGAGATGATGGGCGGTCTCGGCGGCGCCGGGGCACGGCCCGGCTTCGGCACCCAGTTCGAGGCCGGCGACTTCGGCCCGCCGCGCGGCCAGGATCTCACGGCTTCGCTGACCATCACGCTCGCCGAGGCGGCGAAGGGCGCGAGCAAGCGGGTGCGGCTGCCGACCGGCAAGGACGTCGATGTCAAGATTCCCGCTGGGCTGACCGACGGCCAGCAGATCCGGCTCAAGGGGCAAGGCTTTGCGTCGCCCGGCGGCGCGACCGGCGATGCGCTGATCACCGTCGCCATCGCCCCGCACCCCTATTTCAAGGTCGAGGGCGCGAACCTGCGGCTCGACCTGCCGGTCACGCTCTACGAGGCGGTGCTGGGCGCCAAGGTGCGGGTGCCGACGCTCGACGGCGCGGTGGAGCTTGCGATCCCGCCCGGCACCAGCGCGGGACGCACTTTCCGCCTGAAGGGCAAGGGGCTGCCGGCGAAGGCGACCCCGGGCGATCTCTTCGTCACCGTCCGGATCGTGCTGCCGGACACGCGCGATCCGGAACTCGAGGAGCTGATGCGGCGCCGGCGCGAGGCCTCGCCCTA
>DASPZC010000362.1:0-6551 GCA_035636455.1 Xanthobacteraceae bacterium | reverse complement strand
CTCACGGAGGCCCCCTCACCCTAACCCTCTCCCCGCAAGCGGGGAGAGGGAATCCCCTTCCAGCCCGCCGCCGAGGAACAGCTGGCCGATGCGCGGGTCGGCGAGGATGCGTGCCGCCGTGTCGGCGATGCGGGTGCGGCCCAGCTCGAGCACGATGCCGTCGTCCGACAGCTCGAGCGCGCGCTTGGCGTTCTGCTCGATCATCAGCACGGTCATGCCGCGCGCCCGCAGCTCCCGCAGGATCGCGAACAGCTCGGCGACCACGATCGGCGAGAGGCCGATCGACGGCTCGTCGATCAGCATGAGCCTCGGCTCGAGGATGAGGCCGCGGGCGATCTCCAGCATTTTCTGCTCGCCGCCGGAGAGGGTCGAGGCCTGCCGGCCGGCCTTGGCGCGCAGCATCGGGAAGCGGTCGAGCGCGGCCTCGAGCCGCGCGGCAAGATCGAAGCCGTCGGGGGCCGCGACGCCGCCCAGCTCGATGTTGTGGCGCACGCTCAGCTCGGGAAAGATGTTGCGGCCCTGCGGCACGTAGCAGATGCCGCGGGCGATGAGCGCGCGCGGCGGCAGGTTGGTGATCTCGGCGCCGTCGAACAGGACGCGGCCGCTCTGCGCCGGCAGCACGCCGAAGATGGTCTTGAACACGGTCGACTTGCCGGCGCCGTTGGGGCCGATCAAGGTCGTGATGCAGCCGCGCCGCACTCGGAACGAGGTGCCGTTGAGGATCGTGATCGCGCCATAGCCGGCGACGATCTCTTCGAGCGCGAGAATCGCCTCACTGTCCAAGATAGGCCTCGATCACGCGGCGGTCGCCGCGCACCGCGGCCGGGTCGCCCGCGGCGATGACGCGGCCCTCGGCGAGCACCAGGATGCGCGTGCACAGCGCCATGACGAAATCCATGTTGTGCTCGATGACGACGAAAGTCGCGCCGCCCTCCTGGTTGATCGCCCTGAGCCGGTCGCGCAGGCTCGCCAGCATGGTCGGATTGACGCCGCCCGCCGGCTCGTCGAGCAGCACGAGGCGCGGTCCCGCCATGAAGGCCATGGCGGCGTCGAGCAGCTTTTGCTGGCCGTAGCTCAGCGCGCCCGCCTTCTCGCGCGCGAGATGATCGAGCCGGAAGAAGCCGATCGTCCGCTCGGCCGCGGCCGTGAGCCCGGCGTCGCGCCGGCCGACCAGGCGCGAGAGCATGGTGCCGCGGTGCTCCTGCCCGGCGAGGATCAGGTTCTCCACCACGGTGAGCTGCGGAAACACCTGCAGGAGCTGGAACGTGCGGCTGACCCCGAGCCGGTTGAGGTCGCAGGAGCGCATCCCGGTGACGACGCGGCCGTCGAGCCGCACCTCGCCGGCCGACGGCTTGAGCTGGCCGAGGATGCAGTTGAACAGGGTCGACTTGCCGCTGCCGTTCGGCCCGATGATGCCGAGGATCTCGCCCTCGCGCACCTCGAACGAGACGCCGTCGACCGCGACGATGCCGCCGAAGCGTTTGCTCAGCGCCTGGACCTCGAGGACGCTCATCGCGACGCCTCCGGCGCGGGAGCGGAAGGCGCCTTCCCGGACGATTTCATCAGCCGCTCGGCCAGGCCGATCAGCCCGGTCGGACACACGACCATCAGGACCATCACCACCAGCGCGTAGCCGATGAGGTAATAGCCCTGGGCGAAGCGCAACCATTCGGGCAGCAGCACGGCCACCGCGGCGCCGAGAAACGGCCCGAGGAAATAGCCGGCTCCGCCCACCACCACCATCAGCAGCAGATTGAACGAGAGGATCAGCGAGAACGGCGTCGGGTCGATGTACTGGACGAGCGGCGCGTAGAGCGCGCCGGAAACGCCGCCCAGCCCGGCGCCGATCGCGAATGCCATGAGCGTGTAGCGCCGCGTGTCGACGCCGAGCGAGGCGGCGCGGATCGGATTCTCGCGCAACGCCACGAAGGCGCGGCCCCAGGGCGAGCGGATGAGCCACCAGGCCGCGGCCGACACCACGGCGAGATTGAGCAAACAGAAATAATAGAAGTCGCGCGGCGCGGCGGTCGACCAGCCAGGCAGCCGCGGGCGGGGAATGGCGCTGATGCCGTAGATGCCGCCGGTCAGCCATTCCTCGTTGCGGAAGTTCAGGAACACGAGGGTGTTGAACGCGAGCGTCACGAAGGCGAGGTAATGATGCTGCACGCGCAGCGCCGGGTAGCCGAGCGCCCAGCCGATCGCGAAGCACGCGACGAACGCCAGCGCATAGGCGGACGCGAACGGCCATCCCCGGGTGGTGAGTAGCGCCGCGATGTAGGCGCCGATGCCGACGAATGCCGCCTGGGCGAGCGACACCTGGCCGGCGTAGCCGAGCGTCAGGTTGAGGCCGATCGCCGCGATGGTCGTCACCGCCCATAGGCTGAGCACGTAGATGCCGTAGGTCTTGAGGCCGAACGGCGCCGCGACGAGCACGACGGCGGCGAGAACGAGCGCCGCAACGCGGAGCCAAGTTCCTGATCGAGTCATCGGACGCGTTTCCCGGATGCGGTGCAGCGCGTAGCGGCACACCGCTGATCCGGGATCGAAGCTGGCAACAACACCTGGGTCCCGGGTCTGCAGCGCACTACTTCGCGGCACCCCGTCGCGCTCCGCGCAACGGGGACCCCTGCGTGCTGCGCTGCGCCCGGGACACGCATGAGAGCGAACGCGTTCATACGCTGCGTTCCTCGAGGCGGCCGAGCAGGCCCTGCGGCCGGAACAGGATGACGACGATGAGGATCAGGAGCGGCAGGGCGCTGCGATAGGCGGCGGACAGGTACGCGGCGGCGAAATTATCGACGACGCCGAGCAGCAGCCCGCCCAGGATCGCGCCGCGCACCTGATTGAAGCCGCCGACGATCGCGGCGATGAAGGCATAGAGGCCGAGCCACTCGCCGTTGGTGAATTTTGCGAGATAGATCGGCGTGACCAGGATCGAGGCAAGCGCGGTCAGCGCCGCGTTGATCAGGAAGGTGAACAGGATCATGCGCTCGACCGGAATGCCGAGGATGCGCGCGACCGCCGGGTTCTGCGCGGTCGCCTGCATCGAGCGCCCGGTGCGGGTGCGGTTGAGGAAGAGCTGCAGCGTCGCGACGGCGACGACCGCGACGGCAAGCACGACGAGGCTCTGCACCGCGACGCTGGCGCCGGCGATCGACACGTTGACGTCGGCGGCGAGCGGCGGGAACGGCTGCGCCTCCGCGCCATAGAACTCCTTAACGCCTTCCTTGAGCAACAGGCCGAGCGCGATGGTGGCGATGACGAGCGGCAGCACGCCGTGCCGGATCATCGGGTCGACCATCAGCTGCTTGAACAGCACGCCGAGCACGATGAGGCTGGCGAGGACGCCGAGCGCGATGGCGGCCCAGAACGGCAGGCCGGCGTTCATCGCCACCAGGACGAAGAACGCCGGCACCATCACGAACTCGCCCTGGGCGAAGTTGATGGTCTGCGAGGTCTGCCACAGCAGCGTGAAGCCGATCGCCGCCAGCGTGTAGATCGCCCCGGTGGCCAATCCGGCGACGAGCAGCTGGAGAACGTCGGCCATCGCCTCTTACCTCTCCCGCTTGCGGGAGGTCTTACCTCTCCCCGCTTGCGGGGAGAGGTTGACGCGCGAAGCGCGTCGGGTGAGGGGGCGTTTGAGGAAAGCGCACACCCGCAGAGGCCCCCTCACCATAGCCGACGCTTTGCGTCGGCGTTCTTTTTTTGATCAAAGAACGGCGGCCGCAAGGCCGCCTGTGCCCTCTCCCCGCAAGCGGGGAGAGGGAGCGCATCACTTCCCGAGCTTCGGCAGGGTCTCGGTGATCTGCTGCTTGCCGTTGACCACCTCGGCCAGGAAGCTGATGCGGTCGATGTCGCCCTTGTCGTCCCAGGTGGTCTCGATCAGGATTCCGGGCTCGGCCGCGGGCGAGATGGTGAGGCCGTGCATTGTGGCGGCGAGCGCCTTGCGGTCGAATTTGCCGATCTTCTCGGTCGCGTGCTTGATCGCATAGACCGCGGTGTAGCCCTTGATGCCGTTGTGGTCGGGCACGTAGTTGAAGCGCTTCTGGAATTTCGCCTTGAACTCCTGCACCGCCGGCACCGGGATGTCGGCGGAGAGGCCGACGTGGCCGCGGACGCCGTTGGCGGCGTCGCCCGCCAGCTCGATCACCTTCTGGCTCACCAGCGTGGTCTCGCCGATCAGCGGCACGGTGACGCCCTGCTTGCGCACCTCGCGCAGGAAGCGCGCGCTCTCCTCCTCGTTGGTGTAGACGAAGATCGCGTCGGCCTTGGCGCCCTTCGCCTTGACCACATCGGCGGCGAAATCCGTCTGGCCGGACTCGGTCGAGATGTCGACCACGACCTTGATGCCGCGCGAGTTCATCTCCCTGACGAAGTTGTCGCGCCCGCCCTTGCCGAAATCGTTGTTGACCCACACCACCGCCACCGACTTCGCCTTGACGCCGTCGCGGATGTAGTTGGCGATTTTCGGCATGCTGGCCTGCTGGCCGTAGGAGGTGCGGAACAGATACGGGTCGCCGAGCTGGGTCAGCTCCGAGGCCTCGCCGCCGATGAACTGGGGAATTTCCGCCTGCTGCGCCAAGGTCATGCTCACCTTGACCATGCCGGAGAAGATCGGGCCGAGGATGACGTAGGGATCCTCGTCGATCGCCTTCTGCATCTGGGCGCGCGCCATGCCCGGATTGGTCTGGGTGTCGTAGTTGGTCAGCTCGATCTTGCGGCCGAGCAGGCCGCCCTTGGCGTTGATCTCGTCAACCGCCAGCGTGGCGCCGTCGCGCCAATTGGTGCTCGACACCGCGCCGGCGCCGGACAGCTCGCCGATATTGGCGAACTTCGCGGATTGCGCGGCCGCCTGCCCGGCACATGCCGCGATGGCGGCCGCCACGGCCGCAGTGAGCCACGTCCTCATGGGTTCCTCCCGGAAGTGTTTTGAACTGCCGGCCGCTCACTCGGCGGCGGCGCGGCTTGCAGCAATGGCCTCGTCCTCGATCGGGTTCTTCAGCACGCCGACTCCTTCGATCTCGATCTCGCACACGTCGTCCGGCTTCATCCACAAGGGCGGCTTGCGCGCGTGGCCGACGCCCGAGGGCGTGCCGGTCACGATGAGGTCGCCCGGCTCCAGCGTCATCGCCTGGGTCAGGTCGACGATGGTCTCGGCGACCGGGAAGATCATGTTGGCGGTGTTGTCGGACTGCAGCACCTGGCCGTTGAGCCGGCTTTCGATCTTGAGGCCCTTGGCGCCGGGCGGCAGCGCGTCGGCGCTCACCACCCACGGCCCGAAGCCGCCGGTGCGGTCGAAATTCTTGCCCATGTCCCACTGGCTGGTGCGGCGCTGGAATTTGCGGATCGAGCCGTCGTTGAAGCAGGAATAACCGGCGATGCAGGCGAGCGCGTCGTCGAGCCGCGCGTGCTTGATGCGGCGGCCGACGACCGCCACCAGCTCGGCCTCGTAGTCGAGCGTCTCGGACGCCGCCGGGCGGACGATCGGGGCGAGATGGGGCGTGAGCGAGGTCAGGCAGCGCATGAAGATCGAGGGAAATTCCGGCTTCTGGTGGCCGCCCTCCTTGGCGTGCTCGAGGTAGTTGAGGCCGAGGCACACGATCTTGCCCGGGCGGGCGACCGGCAAGGCGAACTTCAGGCCGGCGAGCGGCCGGCGCGCCGACGCGGGCGCGCGCCTGGCGATGTCGCCGAGCGGTTTGAGCTCCCCGTCATGGGCCGCGAGCCACTCCCCGAGGTCGGCGGGCAGGCGCGGCTCGACCGCGTGCAGGTCGATCACCGTGTCGCCCTCGACGACCCCGAGCCGCAGCGCCCCGTCTTTCTCGAACCCGACGATTTTCATGGCCGACGCCACCCCTTCTGCACCCGATACCTTTGACCCGGCGCGCCCCCGCACGCCATGCGGTCATATAGCACGATCCGGACCGCCCTCGCTCGCCCGGCTTGCTGCACCTCGCCCCGCGAGCGGGGCGAGGGAGTCGAGCCCATGCGACGCGGCGATCAGGCCCCACACCTCCTCCACCAGCTCCTGAAAGCGCGGCGTGCGCTTGACGCCGAGCCCGCGCGGACGGGCGAGGTCGACCGCGATCGTGCGCATGAGCCGGCCGGGGCGCGCGCTGAACACGGCGACGCGGTCGGCGAGCAGCACCGCTTCCTCGATCTGGTGGGTGATGAACACCACGGTCTTGCCGGTCTTCGCGACGATGCGCAGCAGCTCCTGCTGCATCGCCTCGCGGGTGAGCGCGTCGAGCGCCGCGAACGGCTCGTCCATCAGCAAAATGTCGGGATCGACCGCGAGCGCACGGGCGAGATTGACGCGCTGGCGCATGCCGCCGGACAGCTCGTGCGGATAATGGCCCTCGAACCCCTGAAGGCCGACGAGCGAGATGATGCCGTGCGCGGCGGCGTTGGCCTCGCCGCGCGGGATCCGGCGCAATTCCTGGCCGAAGGTGACGTTGCGCAGCACGGTGCGCCAGGGAAACAGCGCATCGTTCTGGAACACGAAGCCGCGGTCGGGCCCGGGGCCGGCGAGCGGCTTGCCCGAAAGCAGGATG
>DASPZC010000361.1:0-3513 GCA_035636455.1 Xanthobacteraceae bacterium | reverse complement strand
CACGTCGCCATGCTGGTCGACCAGCACTACGGCCTCGGCGTCGAGGTGATATTTTTCGGCCGCCGGTGCCGGACGAACCCCATGCTGGCACGCCTGGCGCGCCACATCGATTGCCCGATCTACGGCACCCGCGCCGTCCGCCTGCCCAACAACAAGCTTAAGGTCGACATCGTCGGCCCGATCGACGTGCCGCGCGACCCGGACGGCCGCGTCAACGTCGCCGGCACCATGCAGGCGATCACCTCGATCGTCGAAGGTTGGGTGCGCGAGCATCCGGAGCAATGGCTGTGGGTGCACCGGCGCTGGCGGTGAACGGGGACGCTCTCTCCCCGTCCAATTGATTCCCTTCGCCTATTCGTGAAATTGCCTGAACTTCAGCCATTGGCTATCCTGCTAGCCTCAACAAAAAAAATAATCACAACCGGGGGGAACCATGTCTCGTGCGTTTCTGACGGCTGTTCTGTCCGCTGCGATCCTCATCGCGTTCGCCGTGCCGGTGAGCGTGCCCGGTTCCAAGGGACTTTCCGGTTCCGCCCAGGCGGGCTACACCAGCGACCGCAAAGGCGGCGGCTCGGACACGAAACCGAGCGTGAAGAAACCGAGCACGTCCACCAAGAAGAAAGGCAACCAGGACCCTGCCGGCATAGCGGTCAGCGATCCGGGCTCGGAGGGCTCGAAGCCCGTAAAGGGCGGCAAGAAATAAAACTCACGCCCAGCACTTGGCGAGAAGACCCTACCCGGCGCCGCTGCGCGGCGCCACCTCCCCTTCGGGGAGGGATTGAAAATCACTTCCCGGTCTTGATGCGCGTCCACAGGCGGTTCATCAGGCGCTGGGTCTTCTGGTCGTGCGCGCTGATGGTGTAGAGGCGCGCCATCATCGTCTCGTCCGGATAGATGCCGCGGTCGTTGAGGACCTCCGGATCGAGGAGCGCGCGGCTTGCGCCATTGCCGTTGGCATAGGCGATGAAGTTGCTGTTGCGGGCGGCGACCTCGGGCTTGAGCAGATAATCGATCAGCGCGTGCGCCGCGGCGACGTTCGGCGCGTCCCTGGGGATCGCCAGATTGTCGAACCACAATTGCGCGCCTTCGCGCGGGATGGCGTAGCCGATCTCGACGCCGTTCTTGGCCTCGGCGGCGCGCTTCTGCGCCTGCTTCATGTCGCCCGAATAGCCGAGCACCAGGCAGATATCGCCCGCCGCGAGCGCATTGAGATATTCGGAGGAGTGGAACTTTCGCACGTAGGGCCGCACTTTGGTCACCAGGTCGGCGGCCTTCTCGAGGTCGGCCTGGGACTTGGTATTGGGATCGAGATGCAGATAATGCAGCGCGGCAGCCAGCACGTCATCGGAGGCGTCGAGCATGTAGACGCCGCAATCCTTGAACTTGGCGATGATCTCCGGCTTGAACATCACGTCCCAGGAATCGATCGCCGCGTCGGCGCCCAGCACCTCGCGCGCCTTCTTGACGTTGAAGCCGATGCCGGTCGTGCCCCACATGTAGTTGACGGCGTACTGGTTGCCGGGATCGTAGGCGGCGAGCCGCCGCGTGATCTCGTCCCACGCATTGCCGAGGTTCGGCAGCTTCGTCTTGTCGAGCTTCTGGAACACGCCGGCCTTAATCTGGCGCTCAAGGAAAAAGGCGGTCGGCACCACGATGTCGTAACCGGATTTCCCGGCCAACAGCTTCGTCTCGAGAATGTCGTTCGAATCGAAGGTGTCGTATTTCACCTGGATTCCGGTCTGCGCGGTGAAGTCCTCGATCACGCCGGGGCCGATATAATCCGACCAATTGTAGAAATTGACGCTGCGCGCTTTTTGCGCCGGCGCGCTCGACGCGGCCGCAAGCACGCCGACCGCGACCAGGAAAATGATTTTGAAAATGCGCTGCATGGCAATCCTCCGGTGCTCGCTCAGGCCGCCCGCTTGAGCGCGCCGCCGAGGCGGTCGAGCGCGGCATCGAGCGTCTGATCGCGCTTGGCGAAGCAGAACCGCACCACCGAGCGGATCGGGTCGGCCGCATAGAACGCCGAGACCGGAATGGCGGCGACGCGGTGCTCCGCCACGAGGCGCCGGCAAAAGCTCTCGTCGTCCTCGTTGAGGCCGAGCGGAGCGAGATCGACATTGACGAAATAGGTGCCCTGCGCGTCGAGCACGGGAAATCCGAGCGCGCGCAGCCCGCCGACGAAACGGTCGCGGCTGCGCTCGAAATCGCGCCGCATGCCGTGGAAATAAGCGTCCGCCTTGCCGAGCCCATAGGCCACCGCCGCCTGCAGGTTCGGCGGCGTCGTGAAGGTGATGAACTGGTGCGCCTTGGCGAGCACGCGCAGGATCGGCGGCGCGGCGCAGACGAAGCCGACCTTCCACCCGGTCAACGAGAAGATCTTTCCGGCCGAACCGATCTTGACGGTGCGCTCGCGCATGCCGGGCACATCGATCAGCGGCAGGTGCCGGCGGCCGTCGAAGATCACGTGCTCCCACACCTCGTCGCACACCGCGATGGCGTCGAAGCGCTGGCAGAAGCCCGCCAGCAGGGCGAGGTCCTCCGCGCCGAAAACCGTGCCGGAGGGATTGAGCGGATTGTTGAACAGCACGACCTTGGTCTTGGGCGAGAACGCGCGTGCCAGCAGCGCTTCGTCGAAGCGCCAGTGCGGCGGCTCGAGCCGCACGAACCGCGGCACGGCGCCGGCGCGCAGCACCAGCGGCAGGTACGCGTCGTAGAGCGGCTGGAACAGCACCACCTCGTCGCCCGGCTCGATCAGTGCCAGGAGCGCGCCGGCGAGCGCCTCGGTCGCCCCGGAGGTCACCATGATCTCGGCGTCCGGATCGAACTCGAGGCCCTGCCAGTGGCGGTAATGCGCGGCGATCGCGCGGCGCAATTCCGGAATGCCGGGCATCGGCGGGTACTGGTTCCAGCCGTCGACCACCGCCTCGGCGGCCTTGCGGCGCACGTCCTCGGGACCGGGATCGTCGGGAAAGCCCTGGCCGAGATTGACCGCGTCGTGCTCGCGCGCGAGCGCCGACATCACCTCGAACACCGAGACCGGAAGGCCGGCGAAGATGGGGTTCACGGCTCGGTCGGCAGGCCCGCCGCCCTCCAGGCCTTGATCCCGCCGGCGAGGTGCGCGTCGTAGGGCAGCCCGGCCTCCTGGGCGGCGAGCGACGCCGTCACCGAGCGGTTGCCGGAGCGGCAGGAGAACACGACTCGGCGGCCTTGCGGGTCGGGAATTTCGCCCGGGTCGAACGTCGACAGGGGCAGCAGCACGGAGTCCGGGATGCGCTCGACGTCCGTCTCGTTCGGCTCGCGCACATCGACCAGCAGAATGCTGCCCTCGGTCATGCCGCGGGCCACCTCCTCCGGCGTGAGATCGCGCACGTTGTCGCGCCCGAGCGGTTGGGACATGGAACCCTCCTGAGCGATGCGGTCGCCTCGGTTCGGGGGCAGTGGTTGCGTTTTCCGGCGCACAAATCAAGGGGCGATTGCAACCGGCGCGACCGAGCCCTTTGCGGAAAAATT
>DASPZC010000360.1:0-2795 GCA_035636455.1 Xanthobacteraceae bacterium | reverse complement strand
CAAGCAGGCGCCCGGCCTCGACAAGGTCGAGGCCAATTGCGGCGCCTGCCACAGCCTCGACTACATCCCGATGAACTCGCCGTTTCCCACCGCGGCCGTCTGGGACGCCGAGGTCGCCAAGATGATCAACGCCTTCGGCGCGCCGATCAGCGAGGCCGACGCGAAAGCCATTGGCGACTATCTCAAGGCGAACTACGGAAGCTGAGGACAGAGGTCGGATGACAGAGGTCAGATGACGGATGTCGGAGGTCAGAGAACGGATGTCGGATGACGGACGTCGGATGCATCCTCGCCTCTGACCTCTGATCTCCGACATCTGATCTCCGACATCTGATCTCTGTCATCTGACCTCCGCGCCGTGCTACTCTCCTGGCGGTAGCGCTGCCCGAGCAGCGCGGCGCATAGCGAGAGGCCGCATGTACGCACCTGCCGGCGTGAAGACGAGCGCCGCGTTCCCGATCCCGGACGCCATGAAGGCATGGGTGCTGGGCGACCCGGACCAGCTCGTGCCGGTCGAGAAGCCGGTGCCGGTGCCGCGCAAGGCCGAGGTGCTGGTGCGCATCGACGCGGTGGCGATCTGCGCCACCGATCTCGAGATCATCCATTACGGCACGCCGGCCATGATCGCGGGCGGCCTGCCGTTCAACAAGAATTTCACCCCCGGCCACGAATACATGGGCACGGTCGCGGCGCTCGGCCCGGGCGTCGACGAATACGTCATCGGCCAGCGCGTCACCGTCGAGATCCATGCCGGCTGCGGCCAGTGCAAGCGCTGCCGCGAGGGCATGTACACCGCCTGCCACAACTACGGCCTCAACTACGGCGACGTGGACAAGGGCCACCGCGCCAACGGCTTCACCACCGACGGCGGCTTCTGCGAATACCAGGTCAACAACATCAACACGCTGGTCGCCATTGCGGACGCCATGTCGGACGAGGAGGCGACCCTGGTGGTCACCGCCGGCACCGCCATGTACGGCCTGACCGAGCTCGGCGGCCTCGTCGCCGGCGAGGGCGTGGCGGTGCTCGGGCCCGGTCCGATCGGGCTGCTCGGCGTCGCGGTCGCCAAGGCGCTCGGCGCCGCCCCGGTGATTCTCACCGGCACCCGCGACAATCGGCTGCAGATCGGCCGCGAGCTGGGCGCCGACCACGTCGTCAACGTGCGCCGTGAGAATGCGGTCGAGGCGGTGCGGCGCATCACCGGCGGCAAGGGCGTCGACTACGTGCTCGAATGTTCGGGCGCGGCCGACGCGGTGAACGAGGCGGCCCGCATGGTCAACCGCGGCGGCAAGATCTGCCTCGCCGCGTTCCCGCACGAGCCGGTTCCCGTCGACGTCGCCTACCTGGTGCGCAACAACATCTACCTCTACGGCATTCGCGGCGAGGGCAAGAGCGCGACCCATCGCGCCGAGGCCTTCATGTCGCAGAAGCGCTTCGACGCCACGAAGATCCATACCCACACGTTTCCGCTCGACGACCTGCCCACCGCCATCAAGTACGCGCGCGAGCGCATCGACGACGCCATCAAGGTGGTGGTGAAGGCGAGGAGCGGCGCGGCGGCCCACAAGGTTGCGGCGGAATAGGCGGCGGGCGTAGCCGGAACGCCCGCGCCTGGCTTATTTGTTTGCTGCAGCAATCGCGGCTACGCATGACGCGGCCGGCACGCCGAGGGGGGCAACCCGCCGTCCGCGATCGGAGTACGGCCATGCAAGACACCACACGGCGCGCCCTCCCGCTTCTCGCCGCCCTGAGCCTGACGGCGTTCGCGCTTCCCGCCGCCGCCCAGCAATATCCCGGCGGAAAGCCGATCGAGATGACGGTGCTGTTCGGCGCCGGCAGCGCCGCCGACGTCACCGCCCGCCAGCTCGCCGACGGCATGGCCAAATATCTGGCGGCGCCGATTCCCGTGGTGAACCGCACCGGCGGCGGCGGCGCCGCCGGCTACACCCACGTGGCGCAGCAGCGCCCCGACGGCTACGCCATCATCTGGAACTCGAACTCGATCTCGACCAACTATTATTCCGGCATCCTGCCGTTCGATTATCACGCGTTCGATCCGGTCGCCCGGGTCGCGGTCGAGATCCCGGTGCTGGCTGTGCGCGCCGATGCGCCGTGGAAGACACTGTCCGAATTCCTCGACTACGCCAAGGCCAACCCGGGCAAGACGCGGGTCGGCAATTCCGGCACCGGCAGCCACACCCATTTCGCCGCGTCGGCCCTGTTCGCGGTCTCCGGCGCCAAGGAGATCGAGGTCCCGTTCGGGCAGGGCCAGGCGGTGGTCAACCTGCTGGGCGGCCGCATCGAGGCCGCGGTGCAGTTGCCCGCCGCCGTCATCGGCCACGTGAAGAACAACGATCTGCGCGTGCTTGCGGCGCTCGGCTCCCGGCGCGACCCGGCGTTCCCCGACGTGCCGACCGCGCAGGAAATGGGCTACAAGATCGCGCTCGACATGTGGCGCGGCATCGCCGTCCCCAAGGGAACGCCGAAGCCGGTCATCGCAAAGCTTCAGGATGCCATCGAACAGACGGTCAGATCGCCCGAATTTCAGGACGCCGGCAAAAATATCGGGTTTACTCCGGCATTCCTGCCGGCCGACGACTTCGGCAAGCTCATCGCCAGCGACGACGTACGGCTCGGCGAGGTCATGGCCGAACTGGGTCTGAAGAAAAAATAACAAGCCGAAACCGGGGGTGCGGCGGCCGAACACACCGGCGAGCCGCATGAGGGGAGGAAACGGGTGGCCGACACTGCCGAGGCTGGCGCTTCGCCGGCACCGCCGGGGATGCTGCGCGTCT
>DASPZC010000359.1:0-7016 GCA_035636455.1 Xanthobacteraceae bacterium | reverse complement strand
ACGCACAAAAGCCGATGACCACAGGATTGCCTTAACTTTTTGGCAACTGGGGGCTCCTAGCGTGGGCGGCTGCATCGCCGCCACGCCGGCCGGTCTGCCGGCCAGAGAACAGGGACGTCGGGTGCTTTCAACGGTGCCTGCGTAACGGGGGACGGGGACTCCATGGACCGCGCTGGTAGAAAGCCCGCGCGCGGGCTTGGCCGGGGAATTGTCGCCTTCATTGCTCTCATCCTCATTGTCGCCGTGACCGGCGACGATGCCGACGCGCGCGCGCGCCGCCATGCGTCCCCGCATCATCGCGGCGGCAGCTCCTACTCGCCGCCCTATGCGGCGATCGTGGTCGACGCCAATTCCGGGCGGGCATTGCACGAGAGCAATCCCGACAGCCTGCGCCATCCGGCGTCGCTGACGAAGATCATGACCCTCTACCTGCTGTTCGAGCAGCTCGAGGCCGGCAGGCTCAAGCTCGACTCGCGCCTGCCGGTGTCGTCGCACGCGGCGTCGCAATCGCCGACCAAGCTCGAGCTGGAGGCGGGGCAGACCTTAGCGGTCGAGGACGCCATCAAGGCGATCGTCACCAAGTCGGCGAACGACGCGGCCGTGGTGGTCGGCGAGGCGATCGGCGGCAGCGAGGAGAATTTCGCGCGGCTGATGAGCCGCAAGGCGCGCGCGCTCGGCATGACCCGCACGGTCTACGCCAATGCGTCCGGCCTGCCCGACAGCGACCAGCTCACCACCGCGCGCGACCAGGCGATCCTCGGCCGCGCCATCCAGGAGCGCTTCCCGCGCCACTACCGCTACTTCTCCACCGCGAGCTTCCGCTACCACGGGATCGCGATGCGCAATCACAACCACCTGCTCGGGCGCATCGACGGGGTGGACGGCATCAAGACCGGCTACACGCGCGATTCGGGCTTCAATCTCGTGACCTCGGTGCGGCGCGGCGGCCGGCACATCGTCGCCGTCGTGCTCGGCGGATCCTCGGCCGGCGCGCGCGACGCGCGCATGCGCGAGCTGATCGCGCGCCACATCGCCCAGGCTTCGCTCCAGCGCACGGCGCCGACGATCGCCGAAGGCTCGCCGACGACGCCGCGCGGACCGGAACTCGCCAGCGCGCGCGGCGAGCCGGCGCCGGTTCCGGCCGTCCACAAGCCGGCGCCCGCGCCCGGCTCGACCGAGACGATCCGCCCGCTCGTGGTGCGCACCATCCAGGTCAAGCCGGGGAACGTGCAAACCGCCGCCATCGCCCCGCTAGTGGTGCCGGCGCCGCAGTCGTCCGTGGCGCCGACGCAACTCGCCGCCGCCCCACCCCAGCCGGCCGCGCCGCAGCCCGTCGCGACCCCGGCGCCCCAGGCCGCGCCGGCTCCGCCGCCGGTCGCCCGGGCTGGCGTGTTCGGCGTGGTGCCGGCCCGCTGGCCGCAAGCCGCCGCCGAGCCGGAAACCGTCGCGGCGACGCCCGTGGCCGCTTACGCGGCGACGCAATCCTCCGCGCACGCGTCGACGCGGGGCGAATGGGCCATCCAGATCGGCGCGTTCCCCGAGGAGGCGCAGGCCAAGGAGCGCCTGCGGTCAGCCCAGAACATGGCGCGGGGCGTGCTCGGCCACGCCGACCCGTTCACCGAGAAGGTGGTCAAGGGCTCGAAGGAACTCTACCGCGCGCGCTTCGCCGGCTTCGACCGCGACGGCGCCGAGGCCGCCTGCCACTACTTCAAGCGCAACGACATCGCCTGCATGGCGCTGAAGAACTGATCCTAGCGAATAGCGAATAGTGAGTAGCGAATAGAACACCGCCCTCATGGTGAGCGCGGCGCAGCCGCGCGTCTCGAACCATGGCAACGGGCGCCTGCCGCCATCCTTCGAGACGGCCCGCTACGCAAGTCGGCTGTAGCCGACTTGCGCATCATAATGCCGATCTCGGGTAAACCCGAGATCGGTGCGGGCCTCCCCAGGATGAGGTTTTCGTTTGTTTCGCTATTCGCTGATCGAAACCCAACATTAAGGAGATCGCGCCAGACTGGAGCCGCTGATGAAGTTGTTGCGTCAGGAGTGCATCAGCGATGGCGACGAAGAAGGACGTCCTTGGCTTCATTGATGCGAGCCGCAAGGTACGTCGTCCCCCCCTGGTCGGGATGCAGTTTCTTCATCAGGGAGCGGTGCGCGCGCCCGATGTCCTCGGCGCTCGCGCCGGGCTGAAGGCCAAGGATCTGATAGGCCTCCTCCTGCGTCACTGGCCCGCTGCGCGGCGGCCCGCCCTGCCCCGCTGTCGCATCACCTTGCGCGTGCTCACGCCAACTGGGCGCCCGGCGGTCAAGATACGCTGCCAGTAGGGCCCGGCTCTCCTCGTCGATCTCCCCCAACAGTCCGACCAGCGTCGTCACCTCGAGCGCGTCGAGCGACACCCCTTCGTGGCGGCCGGAGAGAATGCGCCCGTGCATGGCGCCGCTGTCGTGATCGAGCTCCATCTCCAGGAACGCCGAGCGCACGCGCGAGACCTGCCCGCGGCTGCGTTGCGTGCGGCGGCCGAACGAGGCCATGCCCGGCCACAGGCCGAGCAAGGTGAGCCCGGCAAGGCCGAGCGGCAGCGCGAGCGCGAACCGGCCAGTCGCCGCCAGCGTCGCCGCGCCGACCAGCGCGACGGTGCCGCCCGAGGTCCTGGCGAAGCGCACCACCGTGCGCGGATCGGTGCGCGCGAAGGCGTTGAGCGCCCACAGCACCAGGAGCAATACGAGGACGCCGATGAGGATGGTCGGCATGGCTATTTCATCTGCTGCAGCAGCGCCATGGCGCCGCGGCCCTGGCGCGCCGACAGGTCGGAGAGGGCGCGCATGCCGCCGGCCGCATAGGCGGCCGCCGCGCGCAAAAGCTCGCGCAGCTGGTGGGCGGCGCCCACGTCGAAGCGGCAATAGGCGCCGTGGCTGAGCCGGGCGATCTCGCGGAACGCCCGCTCGGCGACCGGATCGTCGCCTTCCTGGAACACGAAGGCCGGAACGCCGCGCAGGCCGAGCTCGCCGGCCGCGGCGGCAAGGTCGTCGATCCCCTCCTCCATGGCGTCGCCGACGAACACCAGCGCCTGCGCCTTGGCCTTCTCGGTCTCGCGGCGCGCGTGGGCGAGAATCTTGCCGATCTGGGTCTGCCCGCCCTGGCAGGTGATCCCGGTCATCAGGCTGGCGAGGCGCGCACCGTCGGCGATCCAGTCGGTCGCGCGGCATTCCTTGAATCCGCGGTAGTAGACGAGCTGGATCTCCAGGCCGCCGATGGCGGCCGCCTCGCGAAACATCTCCGCCTGCAGCTGGCAGGCGATGTCCCAGGTCGGCTGCCGGCTCATGGTGGCGTCGAGCGCGAAGATCAGGCGGCCGCGGCGTCCCGCCTCGACCGACGAGGCCAAGGTCCGGGCGCGGGCGATGAACGCCTCGATGTCCGGGCGGGCGGATGCCGCGGCCGGTTCGCCGGCCTGGCGCGCCGGCGCCGGAGTGCTGTCGGACTTGTCCTTGGCCATTGCCGTGCCTGCCGTCATCGGCAGCCGCATTCAATTATATCAAGTGGCGTGCCGCCCGTCCGGCGCAATGCCTTGCTTCATACCTCCCGCAAAGCGGGAGGTCGACGCCGCGCAGCGGCGGCGGGTGGGGGCTTCTCTGCGAGTTCGGAGATTGCCGCCAGACCCCACCCGGCGCTTCGCGCCACCCTCCCCGCGTTGCGACGCGTTGCGGGGAGGGATTCACTCCCCGATGATGTCCTGGGTGTCGAGGGGCTTGTCGAGGGAGGCGATCCATTCGGCGCGGGCGGCGGCGCGGCGGCGGCCGCGTTCGTCGAGCGGCAGCTTCAGGGCATCGAGCACCCCTCGCACCTCCTGGCGCGCGGTGACGTGCGACAGGTTCGGCCGCGTGCCCAGCGTCGTCTCGTCGAGATCGTCGAGCGCGCTCAAGCCGCGCGGGAAGAACTCCCGATAGACCACGCGCTCGGAAAACCCGTCGATGACCCGGAAGCCGAGCCGCAGCCCCAGCTCGTTGAGGCTCTCGGCGATCGCCCGCTTGTTGCGCGAGCGCAACGCCGAGAGCCGGTTGCGCACCACCACCCAGTCGGTCAGGCCGCCGTCGACCACCCGGCGCTGGCGCCGCGCCTGGCGGACCATCTCGGCGTAATGGCTCTCGCCGGTGACCGCGAAGGTCGCCGGGTCGACCGAGCCGAGCACGTCGAAATCGACGAAACTGTCGTTGAGCGGCGTGATCAGCGTGTCGGCCATGGAATGGGCGAGCCGCATCAGGTAGCTGTCGGTCGCCGGCGTGTCGATCACCACGAAGTCGTGGGCATGCTCGGCCGCCCCGATCGCCTCGGCGAAGCCGGAAAACTCCGCGATCTCGTTCTCGTCGACCTTGATGCCTTCGCCCCGCGCCACGTGGTAGTGGGTCGGAAGCTCGAGCCGGATGTCCGCCCGGCGCCCCCAGGCGCGGCGGTTTTCGACGTAATGGGTGAAGGTCTTCTGCCGGCTGTCGAGGTCGATGGTGGCGACGCGTTGGCCGGCCTTGAGCAGGGCCACCGCGATGTGCATGGCCGTCGTCGATTTGCCCGAGCCGCCCTTTTCATTTCCCAGCACGATGACGTGCGCGGACCCTGGCACTCCAACGGGCGCCTGGAGCAACATACGCATCCCCTCGACGTACGCGATTGTTTGATTCGAACTGTGTCGGCGTCAAGACTCTCTGCGTAATAAATTCTCCGATTGTGTTAACCCGTCGCCGGCCAAAGCGAATTTTTCGTCGCGGCGCAGTCCGATTCGAATCCGCCGGCGCGCCAAGCTACGATTTCGGCAGCGGCCGCGGTTTCACGGCGACGGCCATGGCCCGGGCATGGAGCGCAAAACGGATGTGACGGGAGGTCGCTCGCGCCGAATGTCGGTGCGAACCGGCGTCTTCGGCGCCGATCATTGCCACTTCATGGCATAGGCGAGGATGGCGCGCCCTCACTGCCGGTCCTGGTACAGCTCATCGCGCATCCAGGGCCCGACATCGAGGGTCGGCTGCGAACGCAGGCGCGCAATAAGTGCGATGCGGCCGCTTGCCATGATTTCGTCATGGGCGCCGACGGGAATGATTTTCGCGACGGGCCTTCCGTGGCGCGTGATCACGTAGCTGCACCCTCGGCGAACGGCACGTAAAACCTGGGAAAAGTGGCGTTTCGCCTCAGCAGCGGAGATGAACTCTTCCACTTAAGCCGCTCCAAAGGTGGTTATTTTACCTCACGCATCCGAATTGAGAGGCATAACCGTCATAGCAGCCCGAGCCCGCGCAGCTCGCGGCGCAAGCCTTCCGGCATCTTGGCGGCGCCCGGCGCGGCGCGGGCGAGATCCTTGGGGGCGTCCTTGACGGCGAGATAGCGCCAGCCCTGGAACGCCCGGTAGGGCCTCGGCTCGGTGAGCACCAGCCTGGGCTCGAGCACCAGGCGGCAGCGGCCGATGCCGTCCTTGTCGACGAACGGGCGCACGGCGACGAGCCGCTGCCGGCACAGGACCTCGCCGCGAACGACCCAATAGAGCGAGCCGCCGTCGACCAGCTCGTCGGCGCGCTTGGGCATCATGCGGGTGGTGTGGATGTGCTCGAGCGGCTGCTTGCGCCGCTTCTTGTCCTTGAGCTTTTCGGCGATCCACTCGCGCAGGTCCTGCACGGAATCGCAGCCGACGCACAGCTTGATGAGATGCAGGGGCATGGTTGGCGGTATCCGCTCTCGACTTTTCTCCCTCCCCCGCTTGCGGGGGAGGGCTGGGGAGGGGGAAAATTCAACCAGGGCTGTGTTTCGCCACTGGCCCCCTCCCTTACCCAGGGGAATCGCAGATAAGTAGAACTGTATTGCCTTGGAAGTAAAAGTTGATTCTGAAGAAGCTTTCCTGATTCGGGAGAGCCTCGATGGAAACGCTGATCTCGGTTTTTCGTGAAGTCCGTGACCCACGTGACTTCAATGCACAACATGATCTTCCGGCGATGCTGTTCATTGGCCTGGCGGCAACTTTGTGCGGAGGGAAGTCTTGCGTCGATTTCGCCGATTTTGCTGCTGCCAATGAGGTTACTTTCGCCGAGATCGTCGATCTTGAGCATGGCGCTCCGAGCCATGACTGCTTCAGCCGCGTGTTTCGTCTGCTCGATCCGGACGAGATGGCGCAGGTTTTCGCCCGGTTTATGACGGCGCTGCGCCAGGGGCTTGGGCTTGGTCCGGCCAAGGGCGTGGTCGCGGTCGATGGCAAGCGCTTGCGGCGCGGCTATGAACGCGGCCGCGCCTTCATGCCGCCGCTCATGGTCAGCGTGTGGGACGCCGAGACGAGGCTGTCGTTGGCAACCCGGCACGCGCCCGGCTGCGATGAGGTTGCGGCCACGCTGGCCGCGCTGAAGACCCTGGTTTTGAAGGGCTGCATCGTCACCGCCGATGCCTTGCATTGCCACCCGCGCATGGCCGCCGAGGTGCGCGCGACAGGCGCGCATTATGCATTGAAGCTCAAGGGCAATCACGCGCCGCTGTTTGCCAGTGTGCAGGCTGCGTTCGCGAAGGCCGACGCCGACGGCAAGCTCGACTTCTATGAGGAAAGCGACAGCGGCCACGATCGGCAAGAACGGCGCCGCGGCAGCATCATCGCGCGGCCCGCCGACGCCCCTGCCTTCCCCGACCTCGCCGCCGTCGGCCGTATCGAAGTCGAGCGCCACGCCAATGGCAAGCCCGCCAAGGCGGTGCATTACGTGGTGCTCTCCAAACGCCTGACGCCCAAACGCATGCTCGAAGTCACGCGCATGCATTGGAGCGTCGAAAACCAATTGCACCGGCCGCTCGACGTCGTCTTCCATGAGGACGATGCCCGAACGCGAAAGAATTTCGGACCACAAAACCTTGCCGTCTTGCGCCGTATCGCCCTCGACATCTTGCGGGCTCACCCCGATAATCGATCCGTCGGCCGCAAAATGAAGCTCGCTGCATGGAATAAGAGCTTCTTCTTCGAGCTCTTTACTCATCTGCGATAGCCCTGCCCGCAAGCGGGG
>DASPZC010000358.1:0-2495 GCA_035636455.1 Xanthobacteraceae bacterium | reverse complement strand
GTAATAGAGAAGCGGCGGCTTCATGCGGGCACTGGCAGTGCGTGCCCCGGGCGCAGCGCAGCACGAAGTGGTGCGCTGCAGACCCGGGATCCAGGCGGAGCGAGGTCCCGGATCAGCGGTGCACCGCTGCGCGCTGCACCGCGTCCGGGACACGGACTCAACTTTCTATTCTCTGAGCGCCCCGAGATCCGGCGCGTCGGGATGCTTCATGCCGACGATGTGATAGCCCGCGTCGACGTGATGAATCTCCCCGGTGACGGCGCGCGATATGTCGGACAAGAGATAGACCGCGGCGTCGCCCACTTCCTCGATCGACACGCTGCGCCGCAGCGGCGCGTTGTGCTCGTTCCATTTGAGGATGTAGCGGAAGTCGCCGATGCCGGCGGCCGCCAGCGTCTTGATCGGACCGGCCGAGATGGCGTTGACGCGGATGTTCTTGGCGCCGAGATCGGCGGCGAGATAGCGCACCGACGCTTCGAGCGCCGCCTTGGCGACCCCCATGACGTTATAATGCGGCATCCATTTCTCGGCGCCGTAATAGGTCAAGGTCAACAGCGAGCCGCCGTTCGTCATCAGCTTTTCGGCGCGCTGCGCCAGCGCGGTGAACGAGTAGCAGCTGATGTGCAGCGTGTTGGCAAAATTGTCGGCGGTCGTCTCGACGTAGCGCCCGACCAGCTGGTCCTTGTCGGAGAATGCCACCGCATGGACGAGGAAATCGAGCGAGCCCCATGCCGCGCCGACCGCCGCGAAGGCGGCGTCGATGGTCGCCTCCTCGGTCACGTCGCAATGGCCGATGACGATGCCGTCGACCTCCTCGGCGAGCGGCTCGACCCGCTTCTTCAGTGCGTCGCCCTGATAGGTGAAGGCGAGGTCGGCACCCTGCGCTCGCGCGGCCTTGGCGATGCCCCAGGCGATCGACCGGTTGTTGGCGACGCCGATGATCAGGCCGCGCTTGCCGCGCATGAGACCGCTGGCTTCCGCCATGAACGCTCCTCGCCGAATGCCGGATTGCAACGATCCGAACAGCTTCCCGGGCCTGCCTTCGGCGCGTGGCGGCGCAGCACGGAAAATCTGCTTGCGGCCTCCTATGGCATAGGGGATGAGGGCCAGCAAGCAGCCCGGCTTCGGCGCTGTCGCCGTTGCGGGAATATCTGGCGCAGCGGAGGGTTACCTCGTATGAGCGTCGGCGCGATCTGGCGCGGGGAGGCGACGTGAGCGCGTTCCGGACGAGCCTCGAGGCGGCGATCCCGGCGCTGCGACGCTACGCGCGCGCGCTCACGCGCGACGCCGAGCTGGCGGACGACCTGGTGCAGGATACGTTGGTGCGTGCGTTGCGCTCCGAGCATTTGTTTCATGAGGGAGACGTACGCCGTTGGCTCTACACGATCCTGACGAACCTCAACCGCAACCGGCTGCGCACGCTCGCGCGCCGGCCGTCTTTGTCGCCGATCGACGATGCCGATGCGCCCGACATGGCGGGCCCGGAGGCCGGCGGACGCGACATCGAGCGCGCGTTGTCGAGCCTGGTCGACGACCAGCGCGCGGCGCTGCTGCTCGTGGTGCTGGAAGGGCTGAGCTATCGCGAAGTCGCCGAGGTGCAGGGCGTGCCGATCGGCACCGTGATGTCGCGGTTGGCGCGCGCCCGCGCGCAGATGAAAGCTTATCTCGACGGCGAGCGACCGGCGCTTCGCCGCGTCAAATGAGCAGGGGGGCGAAACGATGATTGGTCGTGACTCACCCGTCCTGGAGGCCGAGCTGCACGCCTACGTGGACGGCGAACTGGCGGCCGACCGTCGCGCCGCCGTGGAGGCGTGGCTCGCCGCCCATCCGGATGACGCGGCGCGCGTCAATGCGTGGCTCGCGCAGGCGGATCTCATCCGCGCGCGCTACGCCGGCGTCGCCCAGGACCCGGTGCCGCCGCGCCTCGACCTCAAGCGCCTGAGCCGCGCCGAGCGGCGCTGGTCGCGCCTCGCCGCTGCCGCCGTCATTGCCGCCTTCATCGCCGGCGGCGCGGCCGGCTGGTTCGGGCGCGAGACGCTGGCGGGCGGCCTCGCGGACAAAATGTTCAGCGCCGACGCGATCGACGCCTACAAGCTCTATGTCGTGGAGGTGCGCCATCCGGTCGAGGTGCCGGGAGCGGAGGAGCCGCATCTGGTGCAATGGCTGTCGAAGCGGCTCGGCTACGAGCTGCGCGCGCCGGACCTCGCCGCCATGGGGCTCAAGCTCGTCGGCGGCCGGCTGTTGCCGGGCTCGTCCGGCGCCGCGGCCTTCCTGATGTACGAAGGTCAGTCGGGCGAGCGGTTCACCTTTTACTGCGCGCGCGCGAGCGCGCCGGAGACTGCGTTGCGCTACGAGGTGGCCGGCTCGGTCGCGGCGTTCTACTGGGTCGACGAGAACAAGGGCTACGCCGTGAGCGGGCCGGCAAATCGCGAACGCCTGCTCGAAGTGGCGCGCACGATTTATGCCCAGATGGAAACCCGTCCGGCGGGCAAGAG
>DASPZC010000357.1:0-5476 GCA_035636455.1 Xanthobacteraceae bacterium | reverse complement strand
TGCCATGCCGCTCTCGTTCACCCTCGACACGGTCGGCCCGCTCGCGCGGAGCGCCGCGGATTGCGCCCTGGTGATGGCGGCGATCGCCGGCCCCGACCCGCTCGATCCCACCACCGACGGCGCGCGGTGGGACGGCACGGCGGCGCAACGCTCGCCCAAAAACCTGACCATCGGCGTGCCGACCCGCTTCTACGTCGACGATCTCGAAGCGGACGTCGCCGCGACCCTCGATGCCGCGCTCGCCGCCTTCCGCGACCTCGGCGCGCGCGTGGTGAAAGTCGAGCTGCCCGATCAGACCGCGGTGAACGCGGCGGCGCTGATCGTGCTCGCCGTCGAGGCGTCGAGCGCGCATGCGCCGTGGCTGCGCCGGCGGCCGCAGGACTACGGGGCGCAGGTGCGCGCGCGGCTCGAGAACGGGCTTGCGTTCAGCGGCGTGCAGTATCTCGAGGCGCTGCGCTGGCGCGGCCCGGCGCTCGCCGCGCACCTCGAGGCTATCGGCGATGTCGATGTCGTCGTCACGCCGGCGGCGCGCTTCGCGGCGCCGACCATCGCCGAGACCGACGTGACCGCGGGGCCGAGCGCCGACGCCATGATCCAGCAGATCACCCGCCTCATGCGGCCGATCAATTATCTCGGCCTGCCGGCGCTGGTGCTTCCCGCCGGATGGTCGCGCGGCGCCATGCCGATCGGCGTCCAGCTCATCGGCCGCCCGTTCGGCGACGAGATGTTGGTCGCGCTCGGCGCGGCGTTCCAGGCCGCGACCGACCACCATCGCCGCGCGCCGAAGGCGCCATGACGACTCATCACGGCTGCGTCGCTAAATGATTTGTGGAAGCGTGTTTGGCCGGGTTGCGGCAGGGCTGTTTGCCGTCTTCCTCGCGCTTTGTCCTGCGTCCGTTTCGCCCGCGGCCGGAGCGGGCCCGAAGGTCACGGTCGTATCCTTCGGACTGTTCGGCGATCAACGCGTGTTCGAGCGGGAGGCGCAGGGCGCGGCCCGCATCGTTGCGGACCGTTTCGGCGCCGGTGCGGTCGTCGTGCGCGCCAACACAAGGAGCCGCGCGGACGCGACCGTCGAAGCCCTGGCGGCCGCCCTGCGGGCGGCGGCCGCGGGAATGGACGCCGAGAACAACGTCCTGGTGCTGATCCTGACGTCGCACGGCTCGCGCGCCGGCCTGGCGGTGAAGGCCGGCGACCGACTGGAGCTGCTGTCGCCATCCGTGCTCGCCGCCATGCTCGACCGCGCCGGCGTGCGGCGCCGCGTCGTGATCGTTTCAGCGTGCTACTCGGGCATTTTCATCCGTCCGCTCGCCAATGCCGACACGCTGGTGATCACCGCGGCCGACGCCGATCATCCCTCGTTCGGTTGCCGGGATCGGGCGCGGTGGACCTATTTCGGCGACGCCTTCTTCAATGTCGCGTTGCGCCGCGCGACGAACCTGAGGGATGCCTTCGTCTTGGCGCGCACGCTCGTGCGCACGCGCGAACGACGGCACGGCTTTGCCGCGTCAAATCCGCAGATGGCCGGTGGCGAAAACATCGAGCGCCTTCTCCAGGCGGACTTGAGAGCTTCAGGCGCCGCCGCTGTCGAGGATCTCGCGCAGGTAGGCGACGTGCTCGGCGAACGCGCGGCGGCCAGCCGGGCTCATGCGCACGCGCGTCTGCGGCTTGCGCCCCTCGAAGCGTTTCTCGATCGCGACGTAGCCCGCCTTCTCCAGCGTCTCCAGGTGGGCGCCGAGGTTGCCGTCGGTCGCGCCCACCAGCCCCTTGAGCCGGGTGAACTCGATCGCCGTGCTGCGCGGCGCCAGCGCGTTGAGCGCCGCCATGATCTTCAGCCGCATGGCCTGGTGAATGATGTCATTGCCGTCGCTCATCGCGCCACGCCGCTTCTGCCGAGCCAGATGCCGCCGATGATGAGCGTGCCGCTCTGCACCGTCGCCATCCACAGCCGCAGCCAGGGCTCCGCCTGGAGATAGCCGATGCCGATCAACGCGAGCCCGACGACGCCGAGCACGATGAGGAAGCGCCCGAGCCACAGGCCGGCGAGGATGATGCCGATGAGGAAGAGCGACGGATGGAACGCATACAGCATCTGCCGGGGAACGATCGGCCCGAGCAGCTGGGTCCAGGCGGCGCCGAAGGCGGCGAGCGCGACCATTCCCCAGACGAGGCGCCAGTCGGGCGCCTCGCACGGGCGCGCGCGCCGGCGCAGCGCAATGATCAGCGCGGTCGCGACGCAGCCGAAAGCGGGAATTGCAAGCCATATGATGCGTGCCGAGCGCGGATAGAGCTCTGCGAGCGCGTAGCCGAACGCGATCAGCACCCCCCACATGATGAAAATCGTGCTGCTGCCGGCGTAAAAGACCGCTTCGCGCGTGCGACGTTCGACGGTCGCGATATCCTGCAGGGAGCTGGCCGCCTCGCTCGGGTCGATGGTCATAGGATGAACTCCGAAGTCGCTAATGGCAGGTCTGGCAGTTGAGCGGCTGCGTGTCGCCCCAATCTGCCAGCTTTGCGGCGGCGCGCCGGGCGTAGCGCGAGTCGGGAAGCTCGGCGAGGATGCGCCCGAGGTAGGCTCGGCCCTTGTCCTGGTTGCCGGCGAGCGCCCAGCTTTCCGCCAGGCCGGCGAGATACTCGCCGCGATTGTGCTGGCCGAGCCGGTCGAACTCCGGAGCGCGGATCGCGAGCGCGGTCTCGAAATCGGCGGCGGCGCGGCCTGCCAGCTCGGCCCTCCAGTAGCGGGCGGCGCCGCGCCAAACGAGCGCTTCCGCGTGACCGGGGTCCTCGTTGAGCTTGTCCTCGATGACCTCGAGCGCACGCGTCAGCGCCGTTCATTGCCGCCGAAGCCGCGGAACATGTCGTCGCGGACCTGCTGGTCGAAGCGCTCCTGCGCCAGGCTCGCGGCGCCGCCGCAGACTGCGGCGGCCGTGATCGCGACGGCAACAAATCCGCGCCATTTCATGGCGGCCTCCCACTTGCTCGTTCACAGAGTACTCTGTTTCACAGAGTAAGCGATCTGTCAAGGCAGAGGGGGGCGTGATGGGCGGGGGTTCAGGAGGGCAGGGCAGCGGGCGGAAGTGATAGCCCGCTGCCCGTTCGCGAGGGCGCCGAGCTGCCCTCGTCAAAACGCGATCGAGGGCAGGAACGCGCCGTTCGGTTCCTGGTACGGCCCCTTCGTCATCAGCGCCGCCGGCCAGCGCGCGCGCCAACCGCGCTCGAACAGCCAGCGAACGAGCTCGCCATTACGCATCGGCACAAAGAAGCCCGGTCCCATGATCGCGGGCGCCGCGCCGATCAGGGCTTTGAGGTCGTCGGTCGTTGCGCCGACCGCGTAACCGCGCAGGCCGAGGCCGGTCGAAAAGCCGGTGATGCGGCCCGCGCACTCGACGACGAGCGCCGTGTGTTGCGCGAGCGCCCCGGCCAGTTCGGCGCTGCGCGCAAAGCCGTGCACCGCCGTGCACAAATCGTTGCATGGCGCGACATCGTCCGTGGTCGCCGCGCGCACCGGACGGCCCTCGACATGTGCCGGCGCCGGTGTCCCGCCGATCAGGATCAACGGCTCCCGCACCTCGAAGCCGAGCTTGGCGTAGAGTGCGAACGAGCGCAGGTGGCTCGGCGATTGTACCAGGCGCACGCGCTCGATCTTGCGATTTTTCGCCTCGTCGAGCGCGGCCTGCATGAGGCGGCGGCCGGCGGCCGTGCCTTCCGCTGCCGGTTCGACCGTCAACGGTCCGATCGCCGCCACCGGCGCGGGCGGAAACGTATTGAGAAAGATGCTGCCGAGGATCTGTCCGGCGCGCTCGGCGACGAAGCCTGAGGCATTTGCATCCTTGACCTTGTTGCCGATGAGCCCGATCGAGAACTCGACCGACGGGTGCTCGCACGGCACGTTATGCGCCGCCGCCACCGCCGAGTGGGCGGCAAAGGCGGCGCGGCCGCAGGCCTCGATGTCCTGCGGGCGAATGGCCCGGATGGCGGCGGGCGTGTTGTTTGTTTGCAAGGGGTTGCTGGGGACGGCTGTCATGGCTTTCTCCTTGGGTTCGATGGCCCGTGCTTCGCTTCAGCCTCGGCACAGTCCTTTCGGCGTCCAATCGGGCGCCGGGATCACGGCGGGTTGCGACGCGTCGTGCAGGATCAGAACCAGCGAGCGGTGGTGCTCGCCGCCGGTCACGGTGAGTGCCATCGGCCTGCCGCCGGGGATGACGTGGCTGGCGCCGCCCGGCCGTTCGACGTTTCGGCCGTCGGGGGTTTCGATGCAGACCTCCCCGGCGACCGGAAACACCGCCTCGGGGCCGGGATGGCGGTGGATGGGCGCGGAAAAGCCTGGCGGCAGCACCGTCTCCATGTAGACGGCGGCGTGCTCGCCGGCCTCGCCGACCGGCAGCGGACCGATCTGCGCGACGCGTTGGCCGGCGCGCGGCCGCCATGCCGTCTCCGCGATGGTGAGCAGGCAGACCTTGCCGGCCGCCTCGACCACCGTCCCGTGCGCGCCCCGGTCGGCTTCGGCCGCGGCACGCGTCGGGTAGCTGTCGAGGTGCCAGTAGAGCGGGGCTTGCGGAAGTTGCCCCAGCGCCTGGCGGGCCATGATCCAGCAACCGACATCGCCGGTCCGCTCGGCCACCGGCCGACAGGAAATGTGATGCTGCGCCGAGGCCGGGAAAGCACCGGCCAGCACCAACGATCCGAGAATTGCTGCAAAGATGGGTTTCGGCATGATTTACCTCCTGCGCTTGCCGCGACGGTCGGGCGCCGGACCGGGCCCGGCCCGAGAAACGGCCGATCTGGCGCGAGGGTGGCGGGAGGGATGGCGGCGGGCCATACCAGAATCCTGGTAGGCTCGACGGAACGGCGGCGCCGCGGCCGAGTTGAGGTTGGCCTGTGTCAGGGGGAGAGCAAAGTCATGCTCACTGGCAACGCTGCGACTGTCGCCCGCCAGGACATCGTTCGGCTGTGCCACAGCGGGCTCGATTCGCTCGCCCTGCGCGCCGAAGCGATGCGCCGGCTGCGGCGTGTGCTGCCCGTCGAGTCGTTCTGGTTTGCGACCGCCGACCCGGCAACGCTGCTGTTCACCGGCTCGCTGGTCGACGCCATCCCGGAGAAAGCGACGCCGTTATTCGTGGCCAACGAATTCCTGCAGGACGATGTGAACAAGTGGACGCAATTGGCCAGCGACCGGGTCCCGGTCAACAGCCTCTATCTCGCGACCGAAGGCCGGCCTGAAAACAGCACGCGCTATCGCGACATTTGCCTGCCGCTCGGATTCGGCGACGAGCTGCGCGCCGCGATGCGCTCGGACGGCGCGTGCTGGGGCTTCATGTGCCTGCATCGCGATCGCAGGGGACCCAACTTCGATCCGGCGGAGGCCGAATTATTGGCGGGGCTCGCGCCGCATCTGGCCGAAGGCTTGCGCGCCGCCCTTTTGCTCGAACGGGCCGAGAGCGCGGGCGATGCCGACGAACCCGGGTTGCTGTTGCTCGCA
>DASPZC010000356.1:0-22453 GCA_035636455.1 Xanthobacteraceae bacterium | reverse complement strand
ATCCATGAGCGCATCGGTGAGGCCGGTGACCGCATTGGTGGCGCCGGGACCCGAAGTGACGAGCACCACGCCGGGCTTGCCGGTCGAGCGCGCGTAGCCCTCGGCGGCGTGCACCGCGCCCTGCTCGTGGCGCACGAGGATGTGCTTGAGCTTGTCCTGCTTGAACATCTCGTCGTAGATCGGCAGCACCGCCCCGCCCGGGTAGCCGAAAATGTGCTGCACCCCCTGCTCCAGCAGGGCCTCGATCACCATTTCGGCGCCGGTCATTTCCCTGGCCATCGCTCGCTCCGCTCGCTTGACGCCAACCCTTTGGACCCTAGAACGGGATGACTTTTCTTCGAATCGTCATCCCGTTCTAGCTTATTGTTGGAGCATGATCTTTTCCGAAAACCGGTATCCACTTTTCGGGATCATGCTCTAGAGAATCAAAAAGGGGCCCCGAGAGCCCCTTTGCGCGCACCGCCTCGTCTCGCGGAGTGGCCTAGCCACCCCCGGCGGTGCGCCTCCCTACGATAAGGACAACAAGATTGCGCACGGCTGCGCCCTTTCGCCACTGACGGTCCGGAGGTTATAAAGAGGTGCGCCGGGCCGGTCAAGCCGGCCGCGATTTTATGCCGGCCGCGATTTTAACGCTTCGTCAATCACGCCTTCCGCCTCCACCGGGGCGACCCATGGCCAGTCCGGCAGCTGGTGGCGGAACCAGGTGAATTGCCGCTTGGTGTAGCGCCAGGTGTCGCGCTTGGCGGCCTCGGCGGCTTCGGCGAGCGTCATCTCGCCGGTGAGCACCCGCCGTAGCAACGGCACCCCGTGCGCCTTGAGCGCCGGGTGCAGCGGATCGAGCTGGCGGGCCTCGAGCGCGCGCACCTCCTCGAGCGCTCCCGCCGCGATCATGGCGTCGAACCGCGCATCGATGCGCGCTTTGAGCTCCTCGCGCGCGGCCGCCAGGAATATTTTGACGGCGCGCCGTGCGTCGATCGGCGCCGGCATGCCCTCGCGGTGCCAATCCGCGAGCGAGCGGCCGGTCGCCTCGATCACTTCGAGCGCGCGCGCGACGCGCACGCCGTCGCCGGGCTTGAGCATTGCCGCCGCCGCAGGATCGCGCCGCGCCAGCTCGGCGTGTAGCGCCGCCGCCCCGTCGGCAGCGAGCCGCGTGCGCACCGCCGCCCGCACCACCGGCGGAATGGGCGGCACGGCGGCGAGCCCGTGCGTGAGCGCCTTGAAATAAAGCCCGGTGCCGCCCACCACGATCGGCAGCCGTCCGGCTTGGTCGGCGTCCTCGAGCACCGGCACGACGTCGGCGATCCAATGTCCGACCGAATAGGTTTGCGCCGCGTCCACGTGGCCGTAGAGCCGATGCGGCACGCGCGCCTCCTCCGCCGGCGTCGGCCGCGCCGTGATGATTTTCAGGTCGCGGTAGACCTGCATGGAATCCGCGTTGACGATGACGCCGCCGAGCCGTTCGGCGAGCGCAAGCGCGAGCGCCGACTTGCCGCTCGCGGTTGGCCCTGCGATAAGCACCGCCCTGCCGGCCCGCGCTCGCCCGCTCGACCCATGACCCATGTGGCGACCCTGATCTCAAATCCCGGCGCCGCCGCGCTCGACGACGCCGCGCTTGACCGTGCGCGCAAAATCTTGCCGGCGCCCGAGGCGGCGCGCTGGCTTGCTCCCGCTGTCGCGGCCGACCTTCCCTTTACTCCGCCCGGCGGTAACGACCAAAGCAACGACGATCGTGCCTGGGCCGAGCGCCTGCGCGCGTCCCTCGGCGACCGCCCGATCGACGCGGTGGTGCAGCCGCGCGCGGGCCGGCGCAAGCGCCTGCTCATCGCCGACATGGATTCGACCGTCATCGGCCAAGAATGCATCGACGAGCTGGCCGACTGCGTCGGGCTCAAGGCGCGCGTGGCGGCGATCACCGAGCGGGCGATGCGCGGCGACATCGCCTTCGAGCCGGCGTTGCGCGAACGCGTGGCGCTGCTCAAGGATCTGCCGGAATCGGCGATCGAGGAGGTGATCGCCGAGCGCATCCGGGTCAATCCCGGCGCCGCGACGCTCGTCGCCACCATGCGCGCGAACGGCGCCTATACGTGCCTGGTGTCGGGGGGATTCACGCTCTTCACCGCGCGCATCGCCGCGCTGACCGGGTTCGACGAGAACCATGCCAACCGGCTGGTGATCGAGGACGGCCGGCTCGTTGGCCGGGTAACGGAGCCGATCCTCGGGCGCGCCGCCAAGCTCGCGACCCTTGAGAATCTAATCGCGCGGCTCGAGCTGCGGCGCGCCGAGACGCTCGCGGTCGGCGACGGCGCCAATGATCTCGCCATGCTGCAGTCAGCCGGCCTCGGCGTCGCCTATCACGCCAAGCCCAAGGTCGCCGCGCAGGCCAAGGCGCGCATCGACCATGGCGACCTGACCGCGCTGCTCTATATCCAGGGCTACCGGCGCGAGGAATTCGTCGCGGCGTAATTTCTACTGCAGCGGCACCGTGACCCAGCGGGTGTCGCCGTCGGCGGTGGCGACGAGGAACAGCACGGATCTGCGGCCGTCCTTCTTGATCTGCTCGATGCGCTTCTGCAGGTCGGCGGCGTCGACCACCGCTTCCTGCGACACCTCGACGATCACCTCGCCGGCATTGAGCCGCCGGTCGGCCGCGGCCGATCCGGAGTCGACCCCGGTGATGACCACGCCCTTGACGCTATCCTTGATCTTGAAGCGCTTGCGCAGGTCGTCGGTGATGTTGGCGAGGTCGAGCCCGAGAGCGCGCTTGACCACCGGCTTCTCTTCCGGAACCTGACCGCCGCCCTTGGCCAGCGTCGCCTGCTTGTCGCCCTCCTCGAGCCGCCCGACCTTGACGGTCCTGGTCTCTTCCTTGCCCTTGCGGACGATGACCACGTCCACGTCCTTGCCGACCGGGGTGTCGGCGACGATGCGCGGCAGGTCGCGCATTTCCCGGATGTCCTGGCCGTTGAACTTGACGATCACGTCGCCCGGCTCGATGCCGGCCGGCTTCGCCGGGCCCTTGTCGTCGACGCCGGCGATCAGCGCGCCGCGCGCGTGCTTCATGCCGAGGCTCTCGGCGATCTCGTCGCTCACCTGCTGGATGCGCACGCCGAGCCAGCCGCGCCGCGTCTCGCGGAACTCGCGCAGCTGCTGGATCACCGGCAGCGCGGTCTTCGACGGCACCGCGAACCCGATGCCGATCGAGCCGCCCGACGGCGAGATGATGGCGGTGTTGACCCCGATCACCTCGCCCTCGAGGTTGAACAGCGGCCCGCCCGAGTTGCCGCGATTGATGGCGGCGTCGGTCTGGATGTAGTTGTCGTAGGGACCCGAATTGATGTCGCGGTTGCGCGCCGACACGATGCCGGCGGTGACCGAGCCGCCCAGGCTGAACGGGTTGCCGATGGCGATGACCCATTCGCCGAGCCGCAGCTTCTCCGAATCGCCGAACTTTACCGCCTTGAGCGGCTTGTCGGGCTTGACCCTGAGCAGCGCGATGTCGGTCTTCTGATCGCGCCCGATCACCTCCGCCTTGAGCCTGCTGCCGTCGTTGAGGATGACGTTGATCTCGTCGGCCTCGGAGATGACGTGGTTGTTGGTGACGACGATGCCGTCCGCATCGATGATGAAGCCCGAGCCCAGCGAGTTGACGCGGCGCGGCGCGCGCTCGCGGTTCTGATCGCCGCGGCGGTTGCGGTTGAATTCCTCGAACAGCTCCTCGAACGGCGAGCCGGGCGGCAGCTGCAGCATCGGTCCGTTTTTGGCGTCGACGGTCTGCGAGGTGGAGATGTTGACGACAGCGTCGATGACCTGCTCGGCCACGTCGGCGATCCCGTCCGGTCCGCGGGCGGCGGCGTCCTGCGCGAGCGCGGGAAGCAGGATCGCGGCCGTCCCGGCGACGATCAGCGCGGGGCGGCACAGTCGTGTTGCAAGTCGCGAGAAGCTCAAGGCCATGACCTCAAATCTCCGAATAGGAATCAACCAGACACTGCCCCCGCCTGGGCATGAACGCAAGGGCGCGCCGGCGCGTTTCATCCCGTCAATCTGGCGCAGCTTGCGGCGGTTCCCGGCGTTTGCCGAGGCCGTAAGCCCATGCGACCCGAATCGGGCGGAATGGCGACGACGCCATGCGCCGGAACAACCTTCAGCCGCGCACCAGCCAGATCAGCGCCACGCCCGCCACCGCGGACAACAGGCCGATCAGCCGCAGCGAGGATTCCGGGGTCGCCAGAACGCTTTCCATCGCCCGCTTGGCTGCTCCCGGGAAGGCCGCGAACACCAGCCCCTCGATGGCAAACAACAGCCCGAGCGCGACGAGAAATTCCGACATCGGCCCGACCGCGTCGGCGCGCGCGGTTACTTCTTGCCGTTGTCGCGGGGTTTTCCCGACGGATCGGCGAAGTAGCGGAAGAAGTCGGAGTCGGGTTTCAACAGCAGCCGCGTGTCGTTGGCGCGCAGCCCCGCCTCGTAGGCTTGCATCGAGCGATAGAAGCCGAAGAAGTCGACATCCTTGCTGTAGGCATCGGCGAAGATCTGGTTGCGCTTGGCGTCGCCCTCGCCGCGGATCTGCTGCGCCTTCGATTCCGCGTCCGCCAGCAGCACCGTGACGTCGCGGTCGGCCCTGGCGGTGATTTCCTGCGCCTTCTGGCTTCCCTGCGCGCGCGTCTCCGCGGCGATCCGCTGGCGCTCCGTATTCATCCGATTGTAGACCGCCTCGCTGTTCTCCTTCGGCAGGTCGGCGCGCCGGATGCGCACGTCGACGACGTTGATGCCGAAGGCCGCCGCCTCCGCAGCCAGCTGGTCGCGCATGCGCGCCATGAGTTGCGGGCGCTCCTCCTTGACCACATGGATGAAGGTCACCTCGCCGAGGACGCGGCGCAGCGCCGATTGCAGCAGGGCGGACATCCGCACATTGCCGCCCTCGATCGAGTTGACGCTCTGGTAAAACCTGAGCGGATCCTCGATGCGGTAGCGGGCAAAAGCGTCGACCAGCAGCCGCTGCCGGTCGGAGGCGATGATCTCGTAGGCCGGCAGTTCGAGGTCGAGGATGCGCTTGTCGATGGGGATGACGGTGTCGATCACCGGCACTTTCAGATTGAGCCCGGGCTGAAGAATGACACGCACCGCCTCGCCCAGCCGGATCACCAGCGCCTGCTGCGTCTGATGGACGACGAACAGCGAACTCCAGCCGATGATGACCAGCAGGACAGCGAGAACGACGGCGAGGCCGCCGATGATACCGAGCCTCATCGTGAGCCTCCCGTCTGCGATCCGGGCGCGCTCGTGGCCGGCCGCCGCGTCAGCTCGTTGAGCGGCAGGTAGGGCACGACGTTGCTTCCTACGCCCTGGTCGAGGATGATCTTGTCGGTGCCGCCGAACACCCGCTCCATGGTCTCGAGGTAGAGCCGCTGGCGCGTGACGTCCGGCGCCTTCTTGTACTCCTCGTACACCTTCACGAAGCGCGCCGCCTGGCCGGTGGCCTCGGCGACGGTCTGCTCGCGATAGGCCTCGGCCGCCTGGGTGACCTGGGCGGCGCGGCCGCGCGCCTCCGGCACCACGCGGTTGGCGTAGGTCTGCGCCTTGTTCTGGGCGCTCTCCGCGTCGGCCGCCGCGCGCTGGACGTCGCGGAAGGAATCGATGACCGGGTCGGGCGGATCGACTTTCTGCAGCTGCACCTGATTGACCTGGACGCCGGACCCGTAGATGTCGAGGATCTTCTGCATCAGGTCATGGACCTCGCCTTCGATCGGCTGGCGGCCGATGGTCAGGATCGGCTCGATCTGCCAGCGGCCGACCACCTCGCGCATGGCGCTCTCGGCCACCGCCTTCACGGTGCCGTCCGGGTCCTTCATGTTGAACAGGTACTCGCGCACGCCCGCGTCCTTGATCTTCCAGAACACCGTGAAATTGATGTCGACGATGTTTCCGTCGCCGGTGAGCATCAGGCTCTCCTCCGGCACTTCGCGGGTGGTGCGCACGCGCCGCCCGCCGTCGTCGAGGACCGCCACGCCGATGTCGAGGCGGTTGACGCGCAGGACCTTGGCGTGCAGCACCGATTCGATCGGATAAGGCAGGTGATAGTTGAGGCCGGGATTGGCGTCCCAGGAATACTTGCCGAAGCGCAGCACCACCGCGCGCTCGTCGGGCTCGACGCGGAAGAACCCGGAGAATCCCCAGATCACCAGGACCGCGAGGAAAGCCACCAGCAGGCCCTTGCTGCCGAGGCCGCCGCCGGGCAGGACGGTCTTGAGCTTGTCCTGGCTGCGGCGCAGCAGCTCTTCGAGGTCGGGCGGCGTCGGTCCGCCCGATTGGGGCCCCGATCCCCACGGCCCCTTGGACCCCGAACCCCAGGGCCCGCCGCCCTGATTGCTCCACGGCATCGGATGTCTCCTCGGTCGCCGGCGCTCGCCGGCCGGACCCGTTCCTGGCCCCGAGTTATAGGGGACCCCTCAGCCCCTTACAACGCGCGTTCGCGGCCGCACGCAAATGGTGCGCGAAAGAACCCAAATCAATGGCGCATTTTCACGCGCCGCGGGCAGGCTGTTCGGCCGAACCCGCAACAAACGCAAGAAGCGATGAATCTGGAGCATTTTCCGGCGAAGTGTGCAGCGGTTCGGCGCAGAAAATGCGACAAAATCCGAAAGCTACCGGCCTGGGCTTAGCGCGACGCGCGCAGGTAGGTGACGAACGCGAAGGCCGCGCTGTCGTCGGGACCGGCCGGATGCTCGCGCCGTTCGCTCTCGCGCCAGGTCGCGGGATCGATCGGCGGGAAGCGAGCGTCGCCGTCCGGCCGCGCTTTGACCAGGGTGATGGCCAGGCGGTCGGCAAGCGGCAGCGCCTGGGCATAAATGTCGGCGCCGCCGATGACCGCGATCGCATCGGCTCCGCGCCGCAGCGCATCGCCGCGCGCCACCGCGAGGGCCGCGCCGAGATCGGGCGCCACGATCGCGCCGGGCGCGGCAAAATTTCGATCGCGGCTGACCACGATGTTTGTCCGACCGTCGAGCGGCTTGCCGATCGACAGAAAGGTCTTGCGCCCCATCACCACCGGCTTGCCGAAGGTGAGCGCGCGGAAATGCTGCATGTCGGACTTGAGCCGCCACGGCAAGGCGTTGTTGCGGCCGATGATGCCGTTCTCGGCGACGGCCGCGACCAGCACGAGGGCGATCGGAGGCGACGACGCGGCGGCGCGCTCGTTCACACCGCCACCGGCGCCTTGATGTGCGGATGCGGCTCGTAGTCTTCGAGCGCGAAATCCTCGTAGCGGAAGCCGAACAGGTCCTTGACGGCGGGGTTGAGCCGCATGCGCGGCAACCGTCGCGGCAGGCGGGCGAGCTGCAGCCGCGCCTGCTCCAGGTGATTCGAGTAGAGGTGCGCGTCGCCGAACGTGTGGACGAACTCGCCGGGCGCGAGCTCGGTCACCTGCGCGACCATCTGGGTGAGCAGCGCGTAGGACGCGATGTTGAAGGGAACGCCGATGAACACGTCGGCGGAGCGCTGGTAGAGCTGGCACGACAGCCGGCCGCGCGCGACGTAGAACTGGAACAGGCAGTGGCACGGCGGCAGCGCCATCTTGGCGACCTCCGCCGGGTTCCAGGCCGAGACGATCAGGCGGCGCGAATCCGGATCGCGGCGGATCGCCGCGATGACATTGGCGATCTGGTCGATCGCGCCGCCGTCCGCGGCCGGCCACGAGCGCCATTGCTGGCCGTAGACCGGGCCGAGGTCGCCGCGTTCGTCGGCCCACTCGTCCCAGATCCTGACGCCGTGCTCGTTGAGATACTTGACGTTGGTGTCGCCGCGCAGGAACCACAGCAGCTCGTGCACGATCGATTTCAGGTGCAGCTTCTTGGTGGTGACGAGCGGGAAGCCCTCGGCGAGATCGAACCGCATCTGATGGCCGAACACCGAGAGCGTGCCGGTCCCGGTGCGGTCGTCCTTCTCGACGCCGTCCGCGAGGATGCGCTCCATCAGGTCGAGGTATTGCCGCATGGGTCACCGGGGCTGATCCGGCATGGCGCCGACTCACCGCGCTAGCCTAGAGCATGTCCCGTTCCTTCGGAATCGGGACATGCTCTAGGATCGTTGATTGGCGCATGTTCTTATCGGCGAACCGGTACCCACTTCGCCGGAACATGCGCTAGCGCCGCCCGGGCACGGAACGAAGCGGCCGGGCAAGGCCGCGACATTATTATCCCCGCCCAACGTCGCAGTGCCGGCCGGCGCCGGAGGGGCCCCGGCCTCGCTACTCGATGAAGACTTCCTCGCGCCGCTTGCGGATCGTCGGCAGCACCGCGAGCACCAGCAGAGTCGCGGCGACCACGAGGAGGCCCAGCGAAATCTTGTGGTTCGTGTAGTCGATGAACACCGTAGGATCGCCGCGCGCGATCAACATGGCGCGCCGCAGGTTCTCCTCCAGCATCGGGCCGAGGATGAGGCCGAGCAACATCGGCGCCGGCTCGAAATCGTGCTTGACCAGCCAGTATCCGAACAGCGCGAAGATGCCGGTCACCGCCACGTCGAACGGCGCATTGTTGATCGAGTAAACCCCGATGCAGCAGAAGATCAGGATCGCCGGGAACAGATGCCGGTACGGCACCCGCAGCAGCCTGACCCACACCCCGACCAGCGGCAGATTGATGATGAGCAGCATCAGGTTGCCGGTCCACATCGAGGTGACCATGCCCCAGAAGAGGTCCGGCTGCTTGGTCATCACCTGCGGCCCGGGCACGATGCCGTGGATGGTCATGGCGCCGACCATCAGGGCCATAACGGCGTTGGGCGGAATGCCGAGCGTGAGCAACGGGATGAACGAGGTCTGCGCCGCCGCGTTGTTGGCGCTCTCCGGCGAGGCCACGCCTTCGATCGCGCCGCGGCCGAAGCGCGACGGGTCCTTGGCGATGCGCTTTTCGAACGTATAGGCGGCGAACGAGGCGATCACCGCGCCGCCGCCCGGCAGGATGCCGAGGATCGATCCGAGCACGGTCCCGCGTCCGATCGCCGGCGCCGCCTCGATGAGGTCGGCGCGCGTCGGCATCAGGCCGGTGACCTTCTGCTGCACGATGTCGCGGTGCTCGGGGCTTTCGAGGTTGCGCAGGATCTCGGCGAACCCGAACACGCCCATGGCGACGTTGACGAAGCCGATGCCGTCGGTCAGCTCGGGGACGTCGAAGCTCATGCGCGCGGCGCCGGTCTCAAGATCCGAGCCCACCATCGACAGCAGCAGCCCGAGCAGCACCATGGTGACGGCCTTGGGCACCGAGCCTTTGGCGAGCACCACGGCGAAGATCAGGCCGAGCACCATGAGCGAGAAATATTCCGCCGGCCCGAATTTCAGCGCGACGGCGGTGAGCGGCACGCCCAGCGCCGCGACCAGCACCGTCGACACGCAGCCGGCGAAGAACGAGCCGATCGCCGCAATCGCCAGCGCCGGCCCCGCCCGGCCCTGGCGGGCCATCTGGAATCCGTCGAGCGTAGTGACCACCGAGGACGATTCGCCCGGGATGTTGACCAGGATGGCGGTGGTTGAGCCGCCGTACTGCGCGCCGTAATAGATGCCGGCGAGCATGATGAGCGCGCCGACCGGCGGCAGGCCGAAGGTGATCGGCAGCAGCATGGCGATGGTGGCGATCGGGCCGATGCCCGGCAGCACCCCGATCAGCGTTCCTACCAGCGCGCCGACCAGGCAAAGCAGGAGATTGATCGAGGAGAACGAGACCAGGAAGCCGTGCGCAAGATTGGCGATGAGCTCGGTCATGGCGTCATTGCCCGCGGGTCAGAAGCGCAGCCAGTTCGGCCACATCTGCATCGGCAGATTGAGCACGTAGGGAAACAGCAGCGCGCAGAAGGCGGTGAGCGCCGCGCAGACGACCGCGCTCTCGCGCCAGCGCATGTCGGGGGTCGCGGCCGCGGCGATCATCAAGGTCACGAAGCTCGAAATGACGAGCCCGAGCGGCCTGATGGTCGCGGCGAATGCGAAGATGGAGCCGACGACAAAAATCGGCCCGCGAATGGCGTAGCGCTCGAGCGCCGGGCCGTTGGTCAGGCAGCCCTGCACCGCCACCAACCCGCCCAGCACCGCCAGCACCGTCGCGAACAGCCGCGGCGCGGTTCCCGGCCCGAAGGCGATGCCGCGCATGCCGGGCAGGTCGCTCGATGCCCACAGCGCGACGGCGGCGATCGCGACGAGCGTCACGCCGCCCCAGAAATCCCGCGGATTGCGGATCAGCCGCCCTCCGTGCGGCGGCGCGTTGACGGCGGGCTCGACCCCGTCTGCCATGCGCTTACTCCCCTCCTGGCGCATCTTGCGGGCGCCTCGACTAGCTAGCATGCGCGGCGCGGCGCAGAAAGCAACGGCGGGCGCCAAACCTTCGCTCTTTTTTCGTCAACCTTTCGGGCCTATATTGAGGGTGCCGGCGCGAGCCGGCTATGGCGATAAACGGCCGTCGCAATAAACCCTTCGGACCCGGGGGCAGTACCCGGCGCCTCCACCCAAGCCCGGATCGCCGGGCTTCGGTGGGGGCGAAATAGGATCGACGAGGGCGTAAAGGGCGTGCTTTTGCCCGGCATGGTACCGCCGTTATCGGGCCAAACTCATAGTTGCCAACGACAACTATGCTCCGGTTGCTCAGGCCGCGTAACGCGGCTTGAAAGACCGATCGAAGCCCTGACGTCTTAGCAGCGTCAGGCGGGGTCCGGGGGCACCTGGCAACAGAAGCCCCCACTTTCCCCATTTCAGGCAGTGCATGAGCGGCCGGCGTCCGCACGGCGGGCTGGCGTTCCTGGCGCCACGCGCTAGATTCCGGTTTGCGCGAATCCGGCCCGGATTCCCACGAGTCGAGCCCCATGCCGGTCGATCACATCCGCTACGACATCCTGACCCAGGAGGCGCTGCGCTCGGTGCTCCGCCGCGTGCTGACCGACGCCGCCAAGAACGGCCTGCCGGGCGATCATCACTTCTACGTTTCCTACGCGACCGACGCGCCGGGCGTGCGCATGTCGCAGCGGCTGCGCGCCCAATACCCGCAGGAGATCACCATCGTCCTGCAGCACCAGTTCTGGGACCTCACCGTGGGCGAGGACTTTTTCGAGATCGGCCTGTCGTTCAACGGCGTGCCCGAGCGGCTGGTGGTGCCGTTCGCCGCGATCAAGCGGTTCTTCGATCCGTCGGTCCAATTCGGATTGCAATTCGAGACGGTGACCGTCGAGGCGGACGCGGCGGAGGGTGAAGCCGACACGGCTGTCACCGCCGATGGCGACAAAAAGAGCGCAAAGCCGCTGCCCGCCGCGAAGGCGCCGGCGGCCGCCTCGAACGCGCCTGCCGTCCAGGACACGAAACCGGATGCAAAGTCCGTGGCGGCGGAACCGGAAGGCGAGCCGCCCACGCCCGCCGGCGGCGCCGAGGTGGTCCGCCTCGACCGCTTCAGGAAGAAGTAATTCCGGCACAGCAATCGAGCGGAAACCCGCGGCCGTCATTCCGGCCGAGCGCGTCAGCGCGAGAGCCGGAATCCAGGATTCCGGGCTCGCTCGCTTTGCTCGCGCCCCGGAATGACGCCCTCGGCCACGCTTTGATTCACCGCCGTTCGAGGCGCATCGGCAGACCGGGGGCGGGGCGCAGGGTCATGCGCGCGACCGGCTCGACGCGCGATCCCCGGATAAGCCGCGGACGAAAGCGTTGCGCGATCATGGCGAGCGCCAGCAAGGCTTCCTGCATGGCGAAGCCGGCGCCGATGCAAATGCGCGCGCCGGCCCCGAACGGCAGATAGGCGAAGCGCGCGATCTTTTGTCGCCGCTCGGACGCGAAGCGCTCCGGCTCGAACAGATCCGGCTCCTGCCACAGGGCGCGATGCCGATGCACCAGCCACGGCACCACCATGACGAGCGCGCCCGGCCTGATCTCGACGCCGCAGATCTGATCGGGCGCGACCGCCTGGCGGCTGAGAAACGGGATCGGCGGATAGAGCCGCATCGACTCCTCGAGAATCATCCGCACGGTCTCGAGGCGGGCCAGATCCTCCGCCGCGGGCAGGCGGCCGGCGAGGACGGTGTCGACCTCCTGCGCCAGCCGGTCGAACGCCCACGGGAACTCGGAGAGCAGGAACAGCGTCCAGCTCAGCGCGTTGGCGGTGGTCTCGTGGCCCGCGCCGATGAAGGTGACGAGATTGTCGTGAATGACTTCTTCGGAAAGCGTGCCGCCGGTTTCCGGATCGCGCGCCGCGGCCAGCAGGGTCACAAGATCCTGCGGCACGACCTTGCCGGCCGCCTGCCGCGCCTTGCGTCGATCGAGCAGCCGGCGCACCTCGTCGCGAAATATGCGGGTGGCCGGACGCACCCGCCATTGCGCCGGCCGCGGCAACCAGTGCGGCAGCTTCAGGAAATCCCACAGGTCGATGCGCCCGTGCGTCTCGAAATAACGGGTGACCGCCGCGCCCATGACCTCGGGAGTGGTCTCGATCTCGCTCGAGAACACGGTGCGCGAGATGATCTCGTAGGTGAGCGCGGTCATCTCGCGCGCCACGTCGAGCACCGCGCCGTTGGCCGCTGCGTCATCCCACCGCGTCAGCATCGCGGCGACCGCCGCGATCATCTCGGGCAGATATTTGCTCACCGCCGCGGGCTGGAACAGCGGGGCGACGGTGCGGCGCTGGAACCGCCACTCGTCCTTCTCGGTGGTCAACAGGCCATGCCCGAGGCCCGGCTCCAGCTTCTGCAGCTGCAGATCGTCCTTGCGGTAGTTCGCGGCGTTGTCGAGAAAAACTCGGCGGATGCCGTCGGGCGCGCTCACCACCACGTAGTGGCCCAACGGACCGCGGTCGGCGATGATCGGCCGCTCGTAGGCGTCCTGACCCCACGTCGCGATCGGGTTGGTGCGCAGCCCGCGATAATGCGCGAGCGGACCGAGCGGCCGGGTCGGCGGCCGCGGGGCCGGCGGGCGCCGGCGGTCCCGCAGCGGCAGTGCGCCAGACGAACGCAGGGCGGTCTCGTTCATCGGTTCCCTCGCACTCGCAACGGCGCCGGCGATCCCCGGCGCTTATATGCAAATATGTGATGCAGATCGAGGCAGCCGCGAGGCCGCTATAGCATTTTCCGGAAAGAGCCTGCCCCGGACTTGATCCGGGGTGGGTACCGGTTTTCCGCAGAAAATGCGATCAAACAAGAAGCTTGAGGACGGCCATGAGCAAGACCCGCATCGAATCCGACAGTTTTGGACCGATCGAGGTTCCCGCGGACCGCTACTGGGGCGCACAGACGCAACGCTCGCTGCAGAACTTTCGCATCGGCTCCGAGCGCATGCCGCTTCCCCTGATCCGTGCGCTCGGCATCGTCAAGCGGGCGGCCGCCGAGGTAAATCGCGCGCTCGGCCTCATCGACGCAAGGCGCGCCCGCGCCATCGTCAAGGCCGCCACCGAAGTGATCGACGGGAAGCTCGACGAGCATTTCCCGCTCGTGGTCTGGCAGACCGGGTCCGGCACCCAGACCAACATGAACGCCAACGAGGTGATCGCCAATCGGGCCAACGAGCTGCTCGGCGCAAAACTCGGCGCCAAGGCGCCGGTGCATCCCAACGATCACGTCAACCTCAGCCAGTCCTCGAACGATTGCTTCCCGACCGCGATGAACATCGCGGCCGTGCAGGAGATCACGCACAAGCTGCTGCCGGCGCTCGCGCACCTCAACGCGGCGCTCGACGCCAAGGCCAAGGCCTTCGCGCCGATCGTCAAGATCGGCCGCACCCATCTGCAGGACGCGACCCCGCTCACCCTGGGCCAGGAATTTTCCGGCTACGCCGCGCAGGTTCACTCGGCGCGCGCCCGCCTCGCGCAGGCGCTCGAGGAGCTCCATCGGCTCGCGCAGGGCGGCACCGCCGTGGGCACGGGCCTCAATGCCAAGCCGCAATTCGCCCGCGCCTTCGCCAAGCGCGTCGCGCAGATCACCCGGCTTCCTTTCGTGAGCGCGCCGAACAAGTTCGAGGCCCTGGCGTCCCACGACGGCTACGCGGCGGTGCACGGCGCGCTCAGCGCGCTCGCCGCGGCGCTGTTCAAGATCGCCAACGACATCCGCCTGCTCGGCTCCGGGCCGCGCTCGGGCCTGGGCGAGCTGATCCTGCCGGAAAACGAGCCCGGCTCCTCGATCATGCCCGGCAAGGTCAATCCGACCCAGTGCGAGGCCATGACCATGGTGTGCTGCCAGGTATTCGGCAATCACACGACGGTGACGGTGGCCGCCAGCCAGGGCCACCTGGAGCTCAACGTGTTCAAGCCCGTGCTCGCCTACGACATGCTGCAGTCGATCCGGCTGCTCGCCGACGCCGCGCTCTCCTTCACCGACCATTGCGTCGCCGGCATCAAGGCGAACGCGCCGCGCATTCGCGAGCTGACCGAGCGTTCGCTCATGCTCGTCACCGCGCTCGCGCCCAGGATCGGCTATGACAATGCCGCCAAGATCGCCAAGGCGGCACATGTGAACGGCACCACCCTGCGCGAGGAAGCGACCCGCCTCGGCCTCGTCTCAGCCGACGAATTCGATCGGCTGGTGCGCCCGAAACGCATGACCCGGCCGGGGTGAGCCATACGGCCCCCACCCTGCTGCCGCTTCGGTGGCGAGTGATTCAAGATCAACTCACCGTGTAATCGCGTGCCGACGGGACGATCCCGGGCTTGCCCTGTATATATTCGGGCTCGGAATCGCGCGTCGATTGAGCGCGTTTACCTACGCTGCGACGCGGGATAGGCCCTGTTTAGGCCGCGGATGGCGCTGGTCGGGCGCATCCGTCCCGGGGTGGTAGTCTGGAACCCTCCGCCGGTCAGTCGGTTGTCCCTGACCGGAGCGACGCGAGGCCTGCAACCATTCGAAGGTCCGTCGAGCATGGCCGAATTGGTCAACTTGCGGAAAGCCCGAAAGGCGGCGGCACGGCGCCAAGAGGAAGCGCGCGCCGCCGAGAACCGCCTCGCCTACGGCCGCTCGAAGGCCGAGCGCGCGCTTGACCAGGCGCGTTCGGACAAATCGAGCGGCGACCTCGACGCACACCGAATCGAAACGGAGGACGGTCGATGAAATCGCCGGTCGTCAAACGCTCGATCGTGATCGCGGGGCATAAGACCAGCGTGAGTCTCGAGGACGCATTCTGGAAGGGCCTCAAGGACATCGCCGCGTCGCGTAATCTCACCCTGTCCGATCTGGTCGCCACCATCGACGGCGGCCGGCGGCAGGGAAACCTCTCCTCGGCGATCCGGCTGTTCGTCCTCGATCATTATCGCAGCCGCGGGGGTGGTGAACCCCGCGAGGCAACGCCGACCCAGACGCCGTCAGCGTTGCGGACCGAATAGCCGATCGAGAATCGAGCGCGACGGCGCCGGCGCCTCAGCGGGCGCGGCCTGGGTGTCGCGGCGCGGCCCGGATCCATTGGGCGCGCCGGGTGCGCGCGGCCGTGCCGTGCTGCCGGCGGGGTTTTGCGCCGGCCGGATGTCGATCGGCGGCGGCAGAGCCGGCGACGACAGAGCCGGCGACGGCGTGGCGGGCGGCAGCGCCGATGCCTCCGGCCGACCGGCGGGGGCTGCGGGGGGGCGGATACGGCTGGGCTCCACCGGTGTCGCGCGCGGCGCCGCGGGGGTGGGCCGGGCAGGCGCCAGGGGCGGGCTCGATGCCGGCTCGCCGGTCGCTCCGACGGCGGCGTCGCGTACATCGGCTTCGATCGCGTCGATCCGCCTGGTCTCGCGCTCGACCGAACGCAGCGTGAGCCAGGCCGACAGTGCGGTGATGTCGATCGTGCGTCGCGCGGTTGTGATCGGCCCGCGGACGATGGCGTGCACGTCCGGTCGTCCGCCCGCGCCTTCGGCAGTGCCTCCGGAGAACGCCAGCCGCGCGTCGAGATGCCGGTCGGCGAGATCGACGGAACCGGTCGCGGTGAGGTCCGCCCCCTCTCCTCGCATGATCGTGGTGCTCAAGCGCATCTGGCCCGCCGCGATGCTCAGCGCCCCGTCCGCGCGCGCGACGCGCAGGTTGCCGCGGTCGAGCGCCGCTTCGACCACTTCCTTGAACTTCGGACCATTGATGGCCATGCCCTGATCGACCGCGCGCATCACTACGTCGAACGCCTTGGGATCGAAGCCGGCGATCTCGCCGGCCGTGAGCGTGGCGCTGCCGCTTCCGGCCAGCGATCCCATCAAGGTCGCCGGGCTGAGCCCGGTGCCGTCCGCCTCCACCTGCAGGGCGAGGCGGCCGCTCAGCGCGGGCCGCCCGTCGCCCGGAACGACCGCCGCCGCGTCCACATCGACCAGCGCAAGGCGGACATGCGCGGCCAGCCCCTCCGCGAGACGCCGGAACGACACTGCGCCGGCGACCCGCCCGGCTGCCAGCTCGCCCTCGATGTCCTCAAGCGCCATTTCACCCCGCTCGAGCCGCACGCTGGCGCGCGCCTGCCGGATCGCGAGCGCGGGCGTGAGCACGGCGCGGGCGGCGCCGAACTGGATGCGCCCGCTCGCGAGATCGAACAGGCCCGGTGCGAACGGCTCGGAGGACAGGGGCGCGGGATCGGCGCGCGCCGCGCCTGGCGCGCCGATTGCAGTGCCGACGAGTGCCGCCACGTCGATCGCGTCCGCATCGAGACGGCCGTCGATCCGCATCGGCGCGCCGAGCGCGGCTTCGATGCGGCCGCGCATCGGGATTCCGGCGAATGTGCCGCTGAGGTCATCGAACGTGAGCAGATTGCGTGCGGCGGTCAGGCGCGCTTTCACTCCGACCGGCAGTTGCTGCCCCGGGGCGTTGGCGCCGCCGCGCCGCAGCAAGGGTACGTCAGCGGCCGACGCGGTGATGTCGAAGGTGCCGCGCGCGCCGTCGTCGCCGAACAGGCGCGCCGTTCCGTTCGCCGTCGCCGCGAAACCTCCCGTCGCAAGCTTGGCGTCGACGCGAAGGTCGCCATTCAGTGGCCCCTGCGCGGAGAGGGTCAACCGACCCGGCTGCTTGTCGACGGCGACCGCGCGGTCGAGCCCCAGGAGCTGGACGAGGACGGCGCCGTAATCCGCCCATGCGTCCCCGTCGATCCGCACATCGAGTGCATCGGGCGCAAACGGATCGCCGTTCGCCTGCGCCGCAAGCCGCACGCGCGTCCCGCCGGCCGTTCCCTCGATCGTGAACCTGCTCGGCCCCGCATCGTGCGCAAGCGTCAGCGTCGCGCGGGTCTTGAGCGGCACCAGCAGGGGCGCCATGCGCCGCGCCGTCTCCGCCGCATCCGGCGCAAACTTTGCGATCAGCGCCAGTGACCCGTCGAGACTGCGGGCGTCGAGGTCGAAGCTCACCGCGCCCTGCGGGGCCGAGAGCGGCCCTTCGATCCGGCCGGCGAGGTTGATCGCCGCGCCACCCAGGTCGCCGAACGCAACGCGATCGAGCACCAAGCCCGCCGCATCGAGGCGCAGCTTGACGGTCGCATTGCGGGCTTCGACGCCGGCAATAGTGGCGCGGCCGACCTCGACGGCGAGCACGGTCTCGCCGGGCAGGTCGGGCGTGGCGCCGCCAAGCGCTGTCCGGCCAAGTGCGATCAACCGGTCGATGTCGAGCTCGGCCGCCTTGATGTCGGCTTCAAGCCGCGGAGCGCCGCTGCCCGTCGCCCAGGCGTAGAGAAGCCGGCCCTCGATGGCCTTGCGGTCGACCTCGGCCTTGAGCCGCTCGATCGCAATGCGCTCCGCGCCCAGGCTCACTTCGCCGCTTGCCCGCAGCGGACCGATCGGTTGGCGTGACGACGCGCGCCCTTCGAGCCAGGCGGCAAACGCCTGCGGATCGCTCGCCTCGACCGCGGCCGGGCCGTTGAACGTCGCGTCCCGGCCGGACAGCCCAATGCGGCCGCTGACGCGCACCTGGGTCGAGCCGGGCGCGCGGAATTCGAACGTCTCGACATCGATTCCCGTGGCGTCGCTCCTGAAATCGCCGCGCAGGGCCTGGAGCGTGCCGCCCGCGAGCGTCACGCTGTCGACGCCGATGCCGAGCTGCGCCGGAAACGGCGGGCGGATCGTGCCGCCGACGGATTCTGCGATCGTCCGGACCGCCGCGATCGGCTGGCGCCGAACCTCATCGGGCAGATCGAACGCGCGATCGAGATCGACCTCGCGCGCGGACAGCACGCCGGTGAGGCGCGGGCTCTTGCCGAAGCGGATGTCCGCGACGCCGGCGAGCCTGATGGCGCGTTCCTCCGGTCCGTACTGGAACTCGACCTGCTCGAACAACGCGCTTGCGGCGGTCGCCTTGACCTTGCCGGTCGCGCGCCACGGCACGGACGCCACGCCGCGGCCCTTGTCCGAGCCGATGCCGGCCGGCCGCGCCAGGGTCAGCGTGCCCTCGAAGCCGGGCGCCGAGGTGTCGAGGCGCAGCGTGCCGTCGGCCTCGACGGTGAGCGCATGTTCGGACGGATCGAGCGTAAGCCGCAGCTTCATCGCGCCGTCGTCCACCCGGCCGGCGGCGACGCGGTAGCCGTAGCGCTCGCCGTCGGCGGAAAATCCGCCCTCTCCCTTGACGGGGCCGGCGAGCGAGCGCAACTCACCGTTGAACCAGAATTTGTCGAGCACGATGCGCGCGCCGCTTCTCGCATCGGCGAGCACGGCGCGGCCGTCCTCGATCGCGAGGCGATCGATCGACCATTGGTCCGGATCGACGCCGGCCTGGGCCAGCGGCCAGACCATTTGCCCGCTGGCGTCGAGGCCGAGCCTGAAGTCCGGGCCGACGAGCCGCATGTCGGCGGCGCGGAAGACGCCGCGCACCAGCGGCCCGAGCGCCAGTTCGATGTCGAGTTCGCGCGCCTTGAGGCGCGGCTCGCCGCGCGCCTCGCCGACCTCGACCCCGCGCAGCATCAGCGAGGGGGTCGGCAGGACGCGGACGTCGATCGCGCCGGCGACGCGCACCGGCGCGCCGACCATGCGGCTCGCCTCCGCCTCGAACGCCGAGCGGTACTGGGTCCAGTCGATGAACAGCGGCCCGACGAGCGCGGCAACGAGCGCCAGGATGATCGCAATGCTCACTCCGAGCAGGGTTGCCTGCACAGCGCGCTCCGGACCGACTCAATTTTCCTAGAACGGGATGACGATTCTTCGAACCGTCATCCCCTTCTAGCTTATTGTTGAAGCATGATCTTTTCCGAAAACCGGGATCCACGTTTCGGGATCATGCTTTAGGGCTGTCGGCCGATACCCCTCCAGCCGCCGGCGCGATTAAGCTTTCTTGACGGCGATTGTGTGTCCGGCCGCCGCGCTCGCGGGCTCCCTCTCCCCGCGTGCGGGGAGAGGTAATGAGGGTCAAATCGCGACGATCTTGCCCGGATTCATGATGTCGTCGGGGTCGAGCGCGCGCTTGACCGCGCGCATCGCCTCGAGCGCCACCGCGCCGTGCTCGGCCTCCAGGTATTTCATCTTGCCCTGGCCGACGCCGTGCTCGCCGGTACAGGTCCCCTCCATGGCGAGCGCGCGCTCGACCAGCCGCTCCATGAAGCTTTCGACCGCCGCCATCTCGGCCGGGTCGTCCATGTCGATCATGGGCATGCAGTGGAAATTGCCGTCGCCCACGTGGCCGGCGATCGGCGTGATCAGCCCGCTTGCCGCGATGTCCCGCTGCGTCGCAACGACGCATTCGGCGAGCCGCGAGATCGGCACGCACACATCGGTCGCGAACGCCTTGGCGTTCGGCCGCAGCGCCCGGCCGGCCCAATAGGCATCGTGCCGCGCCTGCCACAGGCGGGTGCGGTCCTCGGTTTTGGTCGCCCATTCGAACGGCCCGCCGCCCAACTCGGCCGCGATCTCGCCGAATCGCTCGGACTGCTCGGCCACGCCCGCGGTGCTGCCGTGGAATTCCACGAACAGCATCGGGACCTCGGGCAGCGTGAGCTTGGAATAGGCGTTGCAGCCTTTGACCATCAATTCGTCGAGCAGTTCGATCCGCGCGACCGGAATGCCGGACTGGATGGCCATGATGGTGGCGTTGCAGGCCGCCTCGACGGTCGGGAACGGGCACACGCCCGAGGAGATCGCTTCCGGAATGCCGTGCAGCTTGAGCGTGATCTCGGTGATGACCCCGAGGGTGCCTTCCGAGCCGATGAACAGGCGCGTGAGGTCGTAGCCGGCCGCGCTCTTCCTGGCGCGCCGCGCGGTGCGGATCACCTCGCCGTTGGCCAGCACCGCGGTGAGCGCCACCACGTTGTCCTTCATGGTGCCGTAGCGCACCGCGTTGGTGCCCGAGGCGCGCGTGGCGACCATGCCGCCGAGCGCGGCGTCCGCGCCCGGATCGATCGGAAAGAACAGGCCCTGGTCGCGGAGATACTCGTTCAGCTCCTTGCGGGTGATGCCCGGCTCGACCACGCAGTCGAGATCCTCGGCATGCACCGCGACAACCCGCTTCATCTCGCTCAGGTCGATGGTGATGCCGCCGTACGGCGCATTGATGTGGCCCTCGAGCGAGGTCCCGGTGCCGTAGCAGATGACCGGCACGCGCCCGCTCGCGCAGATGCGCACGATCTTCTGCACGTCCTCGGTGGTGTGCGCGAATACGACCGCGTCGGGCGGCTGATTCGCGATCCAGGTCGTGGTGTTGGCGTGCTGCTCGCGCACGGCGAGCGAGGTCACCAGCCGATTGCCGAATTCGGCCGCCAGCGCGCGGATCGCCGCCTCGACCGCCTTGGGGTTGCGCCGGTCGGGCGCGGGAGCAACGTGTTCGGCCAGCGCCATCGTGTCATCGTCCTCGATGGATGTAGCCCGGATGGAGCGCAGCGTCATCCGGGATGCCTTGGCTATCTAGCAGAGGCAGACCACAACCCGCAAAGGCGCATAACGCCGCAAAAGTTGAGTAAAACCGCGCGGTTTGCTCATGAAACCGCCAAACTTGGCGTTACGCTGGCCCACGATTGGCACATGTTCTTGTCGGCGAACCGGTACCCACTTCGCCGGAACATGCGCTGGCCGCCGGAATCGCCATGCTCGACCGCCTCGACCTCGAACCGCTGTTCTTCGCCCCGTTCGTCTCCTCGGTGATGCAGGTGGAGCCCGGATGGATCGACTACAACGGCCATCTCAACATGGCCTATTACAACGTGCTGTTCGACCGGGCGGTCGACGAGGCCTACGAGCTGGTCGGCATCGGCGCCGACTATGTGAAGAAGCGGCGCCGCTCGCTGTTCACCGCCGAGGTTCACCTGCGCTATCTGCGCGAGCTGCATGCGGGCGACGCGGTGCGCGTCACCTTCCAGCTGCTCGACTACGATGCGAAGCGCGTGCACTACTTCGAGCAGCTCTTCCATGCCGATGACGGCTGGGTGTCGGCGACCTCCGAGAACCTGTCGCTGCACGTCGACATGGACGCGCGCAAGACCGTGCCGTTCCCCGACGAGGCCGCGCGCCGGCTCGCCCAGATGAAGGCCTCGCACGCCAGGCTGCCCCGGCCCGAGGCCGCCGGCCGCCGCATCGTGATGCCGCGCAAGACGTAATCTCCGCCCTTTCCCGGGATGCGGTGCAGCGCGTAGCCGAGCGGAGCGGTGCACCGCTGATCCGGGGTCCAGGTTGCGCGAAGATTGTGGACCCCGGGTCTGCAGCGCACCATGGAGCCTGTCCTTGGGGCGCGCGAAGCGCGAACCCTAGGATGCTGCGCCGCGCCCGGGGCACGTTACCCCTCCCTTTCGGGCGTTCCGAATGCCATCTTTGCTTTGGGATTCGCGGCGGCGGACCGCTGCACGTGTCGGCGAAACATGCTCTAAGGGCCGATCAGGACGACGAATGGCCGAGCCGGGCAAATTTTTGCGCATCGAGGCCCCGCCGGCGCCCGCGCCGGGCGGCATTGCCGCGCGGGCGCGTGCGGGCGCCGATGCGCCCTATCTGGCCGGGCTCAATCCCGAGCAGCGCCTCGCGGTCGAGAGCCTCGACGGGCCGGTGCTGGTGCTTGCCGGCGCCGGCACCGGCAAGACGCGCGTGCTCACCACCCGCATCGCCCACATCCTGAGCCTCGGCCGCGCGCGGCCGTCGGACATCCTCGCCGTCACCTTCACCAACAAGGCGGCGCGCGAGATGAAGGAACGGGTCGGCCGCATGGTCGGCCAGATGGTCGAGGGCATGCCGTGGCTCGGCACCTTTCACGCCATCGGAGTCAAGCTCCTGCGGCGGCACGCGGAACTGGTCGGGCTCAAGCCGGACTTCACCATCCTCGACGTAGACGACCAGATTCGCTTGATGAAGCAGGTGCTGGAGGCCGAGAACATCGACCAGCAGCGCTGGCCGGCGCGCGCGCTCGCGGCGATGATCGACAATTGGAAGAACCGCGGGCTCCCGCCCGACAAGGTCTCGCCCGGCGAGGCCGCGGTCTTCGCCGGCGGACGCGGCCTCAAGCTCTACGCCGCCTATCAGGAGCGGCTGAAAGTGCTCAACGCCTCCGACTTCGGCGACCTCCTGCTCGAGACCATCCGCCTGTTCCGCGAGAACGCGGAGGTGCTGCGCCA